>JBFMCE010000046.1:0-31866 GCA_040754655.1 Bdellovibrionota bacterium
TCAAGACCCAAACTATTGGCAGCTGCGCGAGGCGCAGGCAACGAAGACCGGAAAACCAGAAATTCAATGGGCAAGCCCTATTGACAAAAAACACCTCGCCTCTTTCTTTGACCCGAGTATGCGTGGCAAATATGGCTCGCCGCCACTACCTCCCCCAGGTTTCAAACACTCTACCAAAGGAAAAATGAAAGCCGTTGTAAACACTCCGCCTCCTGGGTTTGTGCCCAACCGTAACCTTCATTTTACCAATACGCCCTTTGGCTCGCGAGTTGAAGAACCGATCTTTAAAGTTCGGCACATAAAAGATCTTCCTAAGAACTCGTCGATCTTCTTTAGTCTTTTCGATCCGCATGAAGCTCAGATGCAAAACCACCTTCAGTCTTTCTCTCTAGGCGGCAAAGCAAAAGAGGGCAAAGAACCTGCGCTCTCGCTAGCAGCAGTGAGACATTCTCCCACGACTGCAGAGGGCATTTTAGTCATTCCGACACCTCAAAACCACGAACTCATCCAGCTCAGACTTTCTAATCGCTCAGGAAGGGTCTTAAGAGAAGGTGAAGACTATCAGATCTTTGCACGCACCGATGGCACAAGCGGATACTCAGTCAAGGTCGCAAAACCAGACACCCGCGCAGGAATTGAAATTGAAGCAAAGTTTGCTGCAACTGCGGCGGCAAAAACCGTGCATGCATTTGACCGCAGGTTCACAGACCTTGATCTAGAGAAAGTCAGAAGATTGAATTCAGAGCTTAAGGACATGGGCTTCCAGTCGCTCTCTCAAGCCATAGACTTAAAGTTAAACACAGCAAAAAGAGAAAAAACCCAGGTGTCGGTTGAAGCGCTTTCTGAAGTTTTCAGCCAAAGCTCGTTTTACACTTACATCCCAGAACCAGAAGGCGCTGCGGCCCTGGGCTCGCAAGAGAAACGCTTCAGCAAATTCACAAAATTTCTTGTCAATGGAACACTCTGCCTTCAGTGCAATGGTTCTACTGGGCTCTTTAATGAGTTCATGGCGGCGTACTTCTCAGACGACCCTCTGGTGCAGGTTGACGTTCAGCTGGGTTACCTCACTGAGCGGCGCGAAATTCTTCCGAGAGACTACCATGTTCAAACTGTATTTAAGCTCAACGGAGAGTTTGCTCTCACAGTCAACGCCACAGCCAGAATGCTTGATCCTCGAATGCAAAATCAGACCGATGCTCGAGGAGATGCGAAGAAGACTGAAGATCTCTTTTCGAGACTGAAAAAGATTGACGACTCTGACGAACGACTGAATGCTTTGGCCCAGGCGCAAAGCAATATCTCGCCTGAACTTTTTGAAAAACAGAAAAAAGCAGAAAAAGTGCGGCGCTACCTGCAAGTGCTTCAAGAAAGAAGAGTTGCGCTTAAAGGTGCCATTCAAGAAATCGGAATTAAACCTAGCCGCACCGACCCAACAACCGCGACAATCTACCTTGCTTCAGCATTAGAAGACCTCTTGAAAAACAATGACACAGTAGAGAGCCTTCGTGCACGCCTTGAAAAACTTCTTCCTCATTACAAACACGACTATGCCGACAATGAGTCAGTTTTCAATTTTGTAGCCAATGTGATGCGCCAAGAACGAGCTAGGGTCGAAAAAATGACCTCAAACCCAAGACGCCTTGAACGGGTTGAAGGCTACCAACACTATCTTGATGGCGGTTTTCTCGACATGCTCTCAGAACTTCAACATCACCTAGGGGCCGATCCCAAAATGCAACTCCCGACCGATGATGAACTTGCTGCATTTTGGGAAGTAGGGCCGACGCTTAAAAACCTAGACCCGACGACAACAGCCCTTTCATCGACAAGCGAGGGCCAAAAACGAATCTCTTCTGACCAGCACTCACAAAACCCGCATGATCAAGGCAAATCCCAAGGTCGTTCTTCTCTTATGAGTCGCAAGTGGTGTTCTCTTCGAGATACCTTTTCAAATTTCATGAGATTTGGGAGCGCTAGATGATCAAACACGCACCCCTCTTCCTCAAGTGTCTTTTGGTCTTTAGTCTTTGTACAGACATCGCACTGGGCGCGCCCGCCAAGGCGAGCCCACAAACAAAGACAAGTCGACAAAAGGCGGCAGCCCAAGTTCGCACGCACGCAAAACAGTGTCTTAATCGTACAGTTGCGGCTCTAGAAGCTTTTGAAACTTGGGCGGCACCTCCGACCGATTGGGTTGTTGATTACGCAGCTAACCGTCTCTCTCGCGCTTGGCGTCGTTACAAACGCTCGGTCAAGTTCACCAGCGGCGGCAGAATGATCCGCAAAACTAGAAAACCTGTAAGTAAACGCGCACTCCTGCCAACCATAGCAGGACTCATGTCAAACCCGATCGCCACGATTCGCAATTCAAGGCGCGAGGTCACGATTCCTGTGAGCATAGTAGGTTGGACGATCTTCATCACCGCGCCCAGAATTTATCTTGGGATAAAACAAGACGAGCAAGAAATCGAAATGGCGGAACACAAGCTCAAATACCTGCCCGGCGCTGAAGAATACCTTCTGCCCTTTTTGTTTGAAGAGTTTTTAAGACCGGCCGAGGTTTCAAGAATCGTGAACCAACAAGACAAGGCCATCGAGCTTTGGGCCATGGCTTCAAATGACCCGGCAAGAGTTTTTCTTCCGCGAACCCAAGACTTGATCGATGAAGGCGTCATCACTGAAGAAGAAAAAGTAAGACTCAACCAGATCGCTTATCAGAGCTTTGGTCAAACGGCGCAGGAACTTGAAAAGGCGAAGGCCTCAAATCAGCCTTATAATTTTCCCCGCGAACTCAGCAAAAACTTGATGCGCAACCTGCAGGCGGAAGACTCACCGTTTGCTAAGAAAGACGTAACTCAACTGAGCCTGATCGCCACACTCTTCTGGCCGAAAGTGCCCATCGGCGAACACAGCAATATTCACCTTCTTCAACGAATGGCAAAGGCGAACGCCGGTGTAAACGATGCGGCTGATGTCGAATCTGCAAGACTAAAGCATGTTTATCAAGCGTTTCTCAAACGAGAGATCAGCCTCACGACAGCCGAAGTGCTCGCGGCCCGCATCATCGAAGCGCCAGAAGAGATCGAGAAAAAAGTAGTAGAGGCAAAAGAAGCCTTGCCTCCAGATCTTCAGTGGGTAGCAAACCGTCCTGACATTTTAGATTGGTCAAAAGGGGTAAACATTGATGCTTTCGGTGACGGCCAGCCAATCCAGTTCGAAAGCGAAATCGAAGCCTGGCAGTTCATGGTGAAGGATCCTAGATTTCAAGACATTCTCGCGGCGCTAAAGGCGGGTCAAATCTCAGACCTTGCTGCGATACGAGAATTTCAGGGGCGGGTGAAATCTTTGAATGAAATCTTTGAACTGAGACGCGCGAAAAAGTTAAATGAAGACGAAATCAAACGTCTCTATGCAAGAAGTGCGAACAAACTCTCATCCCCTCTGCTCGGCGAAGCTTATAAGGCGGTTGAAATGGTTTTACTTGAATCCGGTCTTGATCCCAGCAGGCCTTTACCTGTCGCCTACACTTGTTTTCAAAATACTGTTTTCTCGTGGGCCGAGTTCTACCACGCCGATGCACAGCTTGCCAAAAACCATGCAGTCGATGGATCATTCCATACGCGCTATGCAGCGCTCTTAGAAAAACAAGAGGCAGAGCTTGAGAAAGCGCTCAAACCCTGCCTCGAGATAAAATAGAGAACCTTGAGCATGTTGCACGTGCTCAAAAAAGTCTTTTGCTTATTTCTTTCCTTCGCTTTGCGACGAGGCCTCAGAGCCTGTGACCTCACGATAAAGCTCAGCACCTGAATTGAACAACTCGGCAGCCTTTTCAATTCCAGAATCAACGATGTCACCCGCGGAATAATATTCATAAGCGCCAATACCTACGCGTATGAGCTCAGTTCCGCCAACACCAACAGCCACGCCGGTGAGCGCCTTCTGCGCGCCTGCTCGAACAGCTTGGTTTCCGATGCCCCAAAGGGTGATCGACTTCACTTTTACGCCTTGTTCCGCATAGCCGCGCAACATCGCCTCAAGCGAGCCCAAAGATTTTCCCTTTGCGGTCACTCCTTTTCCACCTTCTGTGATTATCTCCGCTGCCGGAACCTTTTCCACGTGCTGGTGGATGTCGATCACCTTCTTTTCCCACTTTGGCGCAAAACTCTCAGTTGCTTTGTCAACATCACTCAATGCAGCCGTCCCAGCGACCTCAAGTCCATTAGGACCGGTCGGGCTCATGGGCATCATCACCGTGGATGGAGCAGCTCGGTTGCCTTGAAGATTTTGTACCACTGTACCTAATTTGGCATCACCATATGCATGGGTGTTGGCGATTCTTTGTTGTCTTTCAAGATGGCCACCATCAAGTTCAACTTCTAACTTTCCGAAACTCACGTCACCCATTCCTCCCATTGGGCCGAAAAAACCGGGAGACTTTCTGACGGCGTTTATAACCTTGGCGATATCATCTTCGCTAAGAACGGCTGGGTTGTCTCGGTGGTTCACCACAAGCTTAGTCACCATTCGTGTCACTAGCTGCGCTCGACTCTCGGTTACAGCGCCAATACCTGCGCTCGCGGCGATACCTGTTAAAGCGACGTCATCCACCACATGTTCGCCAAAAATAGACTTTGCAGGCTCTTCAGCCTTTGCGGCAGGTGAAACCAAGAAAACCAAACTCATGATCGTACTAAACGCGATTTTGCGCATAAGACTCTTCTCCTCGTTACAACAACTAGAACCTTAAGTTGCAACTGAGGTGCCACGCAGACAGAAATATCTGCATTCAACGATTCTAAAGGCTTAGAGCAATTTCGACCGTAAGGTCGATCCTAAGGCGCTTCTACAGGTGTCGAAAGATTAGACACGATCGTGATTTACGAGCCATGACGATGAAATCCAGGGTCTTTTTCCCAGAGTTTCCGCAGGTCTTCAAATTCAGGTTTTTCTTTCAAAACCTCTCCAGAAGTGGTGAACCCCACTTTAACTCTCACTTCGCCTTGCGGGGTTTTACGCGACTCGATACGGCGTGAGAGCTTGAGCCTGTCCCACACATGATAGCGCACGCCAAAAGTAGAACTGTGGCGAAGCAGCCAATCCGCAAACCGAGCCCACTCATCCACCTTCGCTAAGATCGAAAGACAAACCGCAACCCTACCCTTTTTCCCCGTCACCGGAGTTGCCCAGACATCAAGTGCACCCATCTCCATCAGATGCTCCATCACCCATGCTGTGCGTTCTGCGGTCTCGTCATCCATATTGCAGGTCACTTCGATGACTTGATCTTTTTCAAAGGGAAGAGCCTCGTTAGGCGTCAAACCAGAAGCAATGCTACCGGGCTTAGCGTCGCCCTTTGCACGTGTACCCTGCGCCGAATACGCCTCTTGAGCGGCATCTAAAACCATCACCCGAAACACATTGGGATAAGAACCCAAATCCATCGTGCCCGCGCCCATGCCTTGGGCTTGAACCACTCCGGCCGGAACGCCAACATGCCACTCAGGTGCTAGCGAGCGCAGAATCGCAAGTCCCGTGGGAGTTGAAAGCTCGACGTTCTCTCGCGCAATTGCAGCAGGCACTTGCGTCACCGGAAAACCTATCGAAAGACGCGCTGACGCTGGTGGCGGCACCGGATGCGTGCCGTGTTCCATCTTCACCAGGCCTCGCCCAAGCTTCACGGGCGAAGCGAAGATCTTCTCAGGGTCAACCTTCCCTACGCAAAACGCCGCCATCACGACATCGACGATCGAATCAACAGCGCCCACCTCATGAAAAGCCACATCCTCGATCTTCATCCCATGCGCTTCAGCCTCGGCCTGGGCAAGATGTCGAAAGACTTTCCTGGCAAAACTCTTGGTGAATGAGTTCAGCTTTGATTCTTCCAAGAAACGGTCAAGCCAAGCGTAGTGCGTGTGCCAATGAGAAGCATCGGGAGCGTTGGGATTCAGAACATTGCCATGCGCTTGAGCATGTGCGTGCGATTCTCCTAAAACTTTTTTCCACTTCTCGCTCTTCCAACCCACATCAATATGAGTGCATTGGATCGAGGCTTTCACAACCTTTGAGATGCGCACTTCGACGTCTTCAAGCCCCAGAAGAGCCGGCAGCTTCTGCAATTCCTCAGCGCTCACAAGGCCCGCATCCACAAAACTCGCGGCAAACATGTCGCCCGCGACCCCTGCAACGCTTTCAAGATAGAGCGTCTTCACAACGATCGCCCTCGTGCGTCTCGCGCCTCACGAACGGCCCAGACCACGTTACATGCCGCAAACGCGGCTGAAAACCCGTTATCAATGTTCACGACAGTCACGCCAGGCGCGCACGCGTTGAGCATTGAAAGAAGCGCCGTTAGCCCAGAAAAGCTTGCTCCATAACCCACGCTCGTTGGCACTGCGAACAAAGGCCTTCCCGTAAGGCCAGCGACTACGCTTGGCAGAGCTCCCTCCATGCCAGCGATCACGACAAGCGAAGTGGCTTGATTCAAACTGTCGATGCGCTCAAGCAAACGGTGCAACCCTGTGACACCCACGTCATAGTGACGCTCAAAAGCAATGCCCATCGCCACGCAAACTTCGCAAGCCTCTTCGGCCACGCCGATATCGCTTGTACCAGCGGCGAGAATAGCCACGAAAGGCTCGCCTGATCGCGAGTTTTTCTCTGGCGGCGCATTCAAGGTAAAGGTCCTGCCCAGTTCGCTTTCACGGCCGTCTTTGAACATCTCTCGCAGTGCATTTCTTTTCGAACTGTCAAGACGGGTGATCAAGACGGGTTGGCCGCTCTTGTAGAACTCAGAAACGATCGCCAAGATTTGTTCCGTCGTCTTTGATTCGCCGTAAACCACTTCGCCGAGCTTGTGCCTCAATGCGCGGTGGTAGTCGAGATTAGCAAACCCTAGGTCGCTCTTGCGGAAAGGCCCTGACTTCAGCTGATCGATCGCATCGCGCGCGCCTACGCTTCCGCTGGCCACCTTTTCCAATAGAGAAAACAAATCTTTTTCGTTCATACGGCACCACCGCCCATCCTGTAGCCCGCGAGATCCAGCGTCACCCACTTGTAGCCCCGGCTGCGGCCTTCTAAAACAAAATCGTCACGCAACTCAAGCGCCTTCTCGAGCTCATCTGGCGCAACTTCCAGCCGCAAGAACCTTTGCGCGCCCTCTTCATGCAGGCGAACCCTGAAAATCCGGAGCCCACGATCGCGCAACAGGGCCTCGAGTTCTTCCACGTCTTTGAGTTTTTCTGCGCTTACCGCGACACCTCGCATGAGGCGCGAACTCAGGCAGGGGCTGGCTGGTTTTTCAGCCAACTCAAGCTGATGCGCGCGCATCAAGATTCGAATATCTTCTTTAGCAAGCTCAGCCTCGGCAAGCGGCGACAAAACCTCGTACTCAAGAGCGGCCTGATGCCCAGGGCGAACGTCGCCGCGGTCTGAGGCGTTATACCCGTAAGCGAGCCAACGGTACTTGCCTTCCAATGCGGCGTCTCGGGCGATCTTAAAGAGCTCTGCTTTGCAGTGGTAGCACCGCGACTCATCGTTGGCGATGTACTGCGGGTTGGAAGTCTCGTGGCTGGTTTGCCAAACATGCTCTACCTGAAGCCCTTGGGCAAAGCGCTTCGCATCGTCTTTCTCTACTTGCGCCATGCTCTCACTCACCGCCGTGAGCGCAAGAAGCCTGCCTCCGCTTTGTCTTCTCACTTGCTCCGCCGCCCAAAGCAAAAACGCGCTGTCAACGCCTCCTGAAAAAGCCACGATCAAGCCTTCAGGCAACCTCGTCGCAAGAGCGCGCCGCAAGTTCTCAAATTTCTCGAACACGTCTGCAGGAATGCGTGGGGAAAAAGCGTTCACTTCCATCTTCAAAGCAATCTTATTGACCTTCGTCGTCTCCGCCTGAAGAGCGCGGATCGCGAAGCCCGAACGAATGAGGCGCTTCATTGTATGAAGGCCCGCTCTTCTCCGGAGCCGAGTCGTTTCGTGGCTCACCCTCTGCGCCTTGAGATTGAGGACCCTCTCCGGCCTCGCCTTCTGGGCGTTTTCGGAATCGAAACCTACGGCCACCCCTGCGGCCACGGCGCCTGCGGCGCTGATTGTCATCGCGATCACGGGGATCGCGAGGTTGCCTCGGAGCTCCGCCCGCCGGACGAGCTCCTTCTTCGCCTTCGGCACCCACAACCGATCCCGCCAACTCATCTGGGCGTAAGTGCTCGGAATCCGCACTTGAAGGTTCAGAATAAAGTTCTTCTGGGCGTCTCTGCGGTAGCACCGCTCGGTCTCCGTTCGGACGTACCGCTGGCCCTTGTTGAGGCCTAAAGCCTTGGTTTGGCCGAGGGTGCGGATGTCTTCCACCGCCAGCCTCGGGTTGTCCCGGGCGGCCCCCTCTACCTCGGCGTCCTCTGCGACGGCGTCGATTTCGGTCGGGCCCGCCTGCTGCCGATGCATCTTGTCGATCGCCACGTGGATGCCGGTTCGGACGCATCTCACGGTTCAGAGGTTTGGGAATATTAGGCCTTGGCACCCGAGGTTGACCCGCGCCCACAATAGGAGTCCCATCAGGGTTGACCAAAGGTTGCGGCTCATCTTCTTCATCGTAGAAGTCAGATCGACCGCCAGAAGCTGCGGTCTGAACGTTTACACCTGCCGCAGGTTGATCCATTGAGGTTTCAGCATCGAATCCTTCCCGGTCCTCCGGCGGCGCCTCATCCCGATTCTCAGACGCTTCAGTTTGGACAGCGGCCTGGCGCTCTCTACGCTGTTCAGCTGCGAGCCTGCGCTTTTCCTCTGACTGCGCCTTGCGCTCTTGCCTCAAGGTGTCTTGTTGCTTGCGCCGCTCCTCGTTTTCACGTTTTCGCTCTTGGCGTTGCGCATCGGCTTGTTTGCGCTGCTCTTGGGCTAGTTGTTGCTGGCGTTCTTGAATGCGCGTGCGAATGATCTGCCGACGCTCCTCGCTCGACCAAACCTGATTCTTGCTTTCACGATGCGACACAAGCTCGTATTGTTCGACATGGTAAGCGCCGTTTCCGCGAATGGTGATCTTCTTGCTGAACTGCCGCTCAAGATCCTCAAGCACATCGCGTTTGTCTTCCAACAAAACGTCAGCAACCGACGGATGGCACTGAATCGAGATCGCCTGGGTGTCTTTCTCAATGCCTTCGCGCTCGAGATCCCTCATGATGTCATAGGCGATGGTCAGTTTGTTCTTCACATAGCCTTTGCCTTCGCAATATGAGCAAGGCTCGCAAAGCGAGCGCACCATGCTGTCGCGGGTGCGCTTGCGCGTCATTTCGATCAGACCCAATTGACTGATCTTCATGATCGTTGGCCGCGCGCGGTCTTTCTTCAGCTCTTCTTCAAGCGCCTTAAAGACCTTGTCCCGATTGGCCTCTTTTTCCATATCAATGAGGTCGAGGATGATGATGCCGCCGCAATTGCGCAGCCTCAACTGATAGGCGATTTCCTTGACCGCCTCGAGGTTGGTCTTGAGGATGGTTTCTTCCAACGTTTTCTTCCCGACGTAACGCCCGGTATTGACGTCGATCGCCACCAAAGCTTCGGCCTGGTCAATGACCAAGTACCCGCCAGACTTCAACCAAACCTTGCGCTCCATGGCGCGCGAGATCTCAGTTTCGATTCCAAACGCGTCAAAGATCGGCATGTCCCCCACGTACAGCTCAACCTTGCTCTTCACGTTAGGAATGAATCGAGTGACAAACTTCATGATCGCACGATGCTCGCGTTTTGAATCGACCACGACCTTGTCGACCTCATCGGTGAACATGTCGCGAATCGCGCGCAACACGATCGTCAAATCTTGGTAAACCGGGCTTGGGCACTTTTGTTTCTTGAACTTCCTCTGGATGTCGTTCCAAGTAGTCACCAGGTAATCGAGGTCCGCTTTAAGTTTCCTGTCGGTTTGTTTTCCGCTCGCGGTGCGAACGATCACGCCTGTTTTCGCCGGGCGAACTTTCGACATGGTTTCTTTCAAACGACGACGCTCAATTTCACTTTCAATGCGCCGAGAAACCCCGATGTGGTCGACGGTGGGCATGAAAACCAAATAGCGTCCTGGCAGGCTCACATGGCAAGTCAAACGCGCGCCCTTAGTGCCGATCGGGTCTTTCGCAACCTGAACTAAGATCTCTTGCCCCTCTTTTACGATATCAGCGATATTGAGTGACTCACGACGTTTGCGCCGCCGCGGCATTTCTGAAACTTCATCGTCATCATCTTCCACAGGGACTTGACGCGCAACCTGGGGAACTGCAACGACCTCTACAACTTTAGGAGCTACAATCACTTCAGGAACGACCGCTTCTACAGTTTCAGCGGGAATCACTTCCGCGCCGGGCTCCGCGCCCGTCGCGGCAACTACAGCTTTCGTATGTGCTCGAGCGACCTCTTCTGCCCAAGCATCAGCATCAATAATGGGTTCTGGCCGATAGATCACGCCAGCTTCGACGTCTTCCTCTTTTTGCTCTTCCCCATCTGCATCCAAAAAGTCCGCCTCTAATGTAGGATCGGCCAAAGTTTCTTCATCACCTTCTGGCGCGACCGACGGCGTTCCTTCCGTTTGGACCGGACGCCCCTCCGCCGAACCCGCAGCTTCTTGCGCATCCACGGCAGAACCTTCAGCACTCGGCGTCGCTTGAGAATCAGCTTGACCCGCCTGCCCAGGTACCGGCGCTTCAAACTCTTCCTCAATATCAAGCATTTGCTTGGCGTATTCTCGCTGAAGCTGTGCATGGTCTTCTGGGGAACCCGGTGTCGGAGGCAGAGCTGGAACTCGCGTATCCCTTCCTCGGCCGAAGCGACCACGTCCCCGAGCTTGCTTTGCCAGAGGCAGCGGAAGGGGGCCTTCCGCCTTGGCTTGCACTGCAACCGCTTTAGGCTGAGCTTCTGGGAGAGGCTGAGTCTGAAGAGGGTTTTCCATGTCAGGAAAGAAAATATCGTCGACGTACAAGAACGCTGCTTTTTCTAAACCGATGTCGACGAAGGCGGCCTGCATTCCCGGCAGTACTCTGATGACCTTGCCTTTATAAATATTTCCGACAATGCCGCGCTCAGAGTCGCGCTCGATATGGAGTTCTTGAATCTCACCTTCTTCAAGAAGCGCAATGCGCGTTTCCGGCAAGGTAGCATTAATGATCAGTTCAGTAGCCATCTAAAACCTCAGTTCCAGGACCCTTACTGCGACAACCCAATTGGAACGAGCTGCCAAGAGAGCATGAGTCGATGGAACCGAAGCCATAAAGCGATTCGAATTTGTTCCCCAGGAGAAGCGTTTCGACCGACGGGGAGACAACATCGCCCCCTTATTCGGTTTTCCCGGCTCTACCTGGTCTTTGGTTTTTTGATCGGAATCTTTTGACTTCTTCTCTCGAGGTAAGAGTTCTTCTGGATCAATCTCTTGCTCGTCTGAAGATTCAGCGAAAAGATAGGCTGCTACACCCAAACCTACGATTAAACCCGCGCCCGCTCCAATTAATGCATTTCCCATATGTGCTGAGGGTTCATCATAGAATGCTATCGTCGACAGTCCTAAGACCGTTCCGATGCCTGTCGCAATTCCCATCGTCTCTAGGGCATCTGTAAGCCCATAAGAAGCCTCGGCATTCAGGCAGACCGCATTTCCTGCGATGCCCAATGCCACCAAAAAACTTACGACTGCTACTGCTCTGCGCAACAAGTGTCGCATCAGTCCTAAATAATGTTTAGGAATTAATAATCCTATTTCAAAGACCGGGCACAAAGGCCTAGCCTTCAATACTTTATAAAAGTTAGGGGGCGCCTTAAAATCACTTTGGCCAACAACCCCATAGAGTTTTGTTATTATAGGGTGCTTGACACTTCAAGTACAAAAAGTTTAGTCGTCTAGTTGGATAATATTGCACTATGGCAGAAGAGATAGACCGTTTGGTCGATGAAATTGTTAAAAAGGTTCAAGATCGCCTGCTCGCACAGGGGCTAAAGTACTCAGATCAAGAGGTCCGAAAAGCGATCGACCCTTTGCCCCAGGCGGCCTTGTCATCCCCTTCCAAAGCTCTTGGGCCAGAACAATTAGCTGGAATGATTGATCACACCCTTCTTAAAGCTGAGGCCACAGAAAAAGATCTCAAGAAACTCTGTGAAGAAGCCAAAACCCATCGTTTTGCCACGGTCTGTGTAAACAGCGCCTTTGTGCGCAAAGCAGCAGAATTCTTGAAGGGAAGCACCGTAAAACCCATTGCGGTGGTGGGTTTTCCTCTAGGAGCAGCAACAACCACCGCAAAAGCATTCGAAGCTCGGGAAGCCATTCAAAACGGCGCCCAAGAAATTGATATGGTCATTAATATAGGTGAGCTCAAATCAGGAAACTTTCGGTTTGTCTTAGAAGATATCCAGGCCGTTGTAGAGGCCTCCCGGCCCATCCCAGTCAAAGTCATTCTTGAAACGGCGCTTCTCGACCATGATCAAAAAGTTATTGCCTGCACGCTTTCAAAAGCGGCGGGTGCAGCCTTTGTGAAAACCTCAACAGGATTCGGACCCGGTGGAGCGACAGCTGAAGATATCGCGCTGATGCGCAAAGTGGTGGGTTCCTCAATGGGAGTGAAAGCAAGCGGAGGAATCCGCACTTATGAAGACGCAGCTCGGATGATTCAAGCCGGAGCATCGCGTGTCGGAGCAAGCAGCTCTGTCGCCATTGTGCAGGGCGCTTGTTCTGCCGGTGAAAAGTCTTCACAATCGCCTCAAAACCAGAAAGCAAAACCCGCCGAGGGCTCCTCCCCGCGCAAGCCTTTTTCCGGTCTTCCTTATAAAGCATCAAAATCGTCAAAGCCTTTTTCAAATGGCGGTGGTAAAAACGGTAGCGGGAGTTCAAATCCCAGCGGGGGATACTAAATTTTAATCTATGGCTACAAAACTTGGCCGCGTCGTACTGATCGTACTTGATGGAGTGGGCTGCGGAGAACTTCCTGATGCAAGTTCTTATGGCGATGCAGGCTCAGACACTCTCGGGCATGTCTCGATGGCTTACCCAGAACTCAGGCTTCCTCATTTAGCCCGCTGGGGGCTAGGTCATCTTACTCGCATGCCCACCGTTCCCGCGCTCCCCCTTGATCAATGCACCGCGAGTTTTGGAAGATGCCAAGAACTTTCGAATGGCAAAGACACGACCTCGGGCCATTGGGAAATGGCGGGGATCGTGGTTAAGAAGGCCTTCGCCACTTTCCCGCAAGGATTTCCAAAAGAGATTGTGGAAAGATGGGTCAAAGAAAACCAACTGCCTGGCATCTTGGGCAACACGACCGCTTCAGGAACCGAGATCATCAAGGATCTGGGCGAAGAACACATCAAAACGGGTAAACCCATTCTCTACACTTCGGCCGATTCCGTTTGGCAGATCGCCGCGCACGAAAAACATTTTGGGCTCGAAAGACTTTACGCGATCTCAAAGAGCGCTCGAAAAATCTGCGATGAACTGCAGATCTCGCGCGTCATCGCGAGGCCGTTTTTAGGCGACTCGTCCGCAGGCTTCAAGCGCACCCACCACCGCAAAGACTTTTCGCAAACTCCTCCTGAGAAAACGATGATGGAGTTTGTCCTCGAACAAGGGCAACCCTGCGTCGGGATCGGGAAAATTTGGAATATCTTCAATGGCAGGGGAATCAGCCAAAGCCTTGAAACAGAGGACAATGCAGATGGTTTGAGAACACTTGAACGCGCGCTCGATGAGTACAAAACAGGTTTGCTCTTCGTGAACCTCATCGACTTTGACATGCTTTACGGGCATCGACGCGACGTAAAAGGTTTTGCAAAGGCCCTGGAAGAGTTCGACCAATTCCTGCCGAGGCTGGAAAAAAAATTAAACCCTGATGACCTTGTGTTGATCACCGCCGACCATGGCAATGATCCCACTTATCGCGGCACCGACCATACCCGAGAATACGTACCCATATTGGCCTACCGAAAAGGAATGCCGTCAAGAAACCTTGGCATCAGATCTTCTATCGCGGACATCGGGCAAACCGTGGCTCATGCCTTCACCGGAAAACCAGCAAGCCTTGCGCACGGCAAAAGCTTTCTGGCGGAGCTTCTGTAATGCAGATCAACCCCGTCGAAGTGATCCGCCGAAAACGAGATGGACTGAGGCTTGAGGCACCTGAAATAGAGGCTTTCATCGATGGCGCCGTCAAAGGCACGATTCCCGAATATCAGACGACTGCATTTTTGATGGCAACCTATTTTCGAGGCATGGACTTCGAAGAAACCTGCGCACTCACCCGCGCGATGATTGAAAGCGGGAAAAAGATCGTTTTTCACGACAAGAAGCCAAAAATCGACAAACACTCCACCGGCGGCGTGGGAGATAAGGTGTCTTTGATCTTAGCACCCTTGGTGGCTTGCCTTGGCGTAGATGTGCCCATGGTTTCAGGCAGGGGCTTAGGACATACGGGCGGCACTTTGGATAAACTTGAGAGCATCCCCGGTTTCAGAGTGCGCCTCGGACTTGAAGAATTCACCTCGCTGGTCTCAAATCATGGACTAGCGATGATGGGTCAGACCGACAATTTTGTCCCGGCCGATAAGTTGCTCTACGCGCTCAGGGACGTGACCGCGACTGTCGAATGCATTCCGCTGATCACCGCGAGCATTTTGTCGAAAAAGGTCGCAGAGGGTATTTCGGGCCTCGTGCTTGACATCAAGGTGGGCAGCGGGGCTTTCATGAAGACCCAAAAAGACGCTGAAAAACTCGCACGTTCACTGGTTTCGGTTGGCACAAAACTGGGCCTTAAGGTGAGGGCTTTGCTTACGGATATGAACCAGCCTTTGGGCATGGCTGTGGGGCATTCGCTTGAAGTTTTGGAATGCTTGGAAGTGCTCAAAGGAGACGGCCCCTCTGACCTCAAGGAGCTCACCATTGAACTCGCAGCGTACATGTTGATGCTTGGAGAGAAATCGAGTTCGATTTCGGCGGCCAGGACCATGGCTCGCAAAGCCCTTCAGAATGGAAGCGCTCTCGAAAAGTTTCGCGAAATGTGTCGCGTCCAGGGTTCGACGGTTGACCCGGTTGCAGCTCCGGAAACGCTGCGAGTGAGCAAGCACGCTCTTCAAGTTTCGGCCAGCAAATCGGGATGCATCGCCAAGATCGACACCCAAGAGCTGGGCATGCTCCTTGTGCGCATGGGTGGCGGCAGGCAAAAAACAAGCGACAGCGTCGACCACACCGTGGGCATCCGAATGCAGGTCAAACTCGGCGCCACGGTCAGCAAGGGCGATAAGTTGGCTACTTTGTACATCTGCCCTGAGTTCCTCAAATCGCGGCAAATCGAACCTCAGGAACTGACGGCGGCCGCGCGCTCAACATTTTTTATTACAACTCTCAAAGCAAGCCGTGCCAGCGGCGCGGGCAGAAACAACTCGCTCGTCAAAAAGGTGATCGGATAAAATGCATCGACGTCTAGAAGAAGCCGCCAGGTTTATAGAAAATCAAAGCCCGATCAAACCCAGGCTGGGAATCGTCTTAGGCTCAGGACTCGGCCGTTACGTTGAACACGTGCGCAATACGGTTTCGATTCCTTATGAGCAGATCCCTCACTTCATCCAAACTTCCGTAGAAGGGCACGAGGGAAGGCTTGTCCTGGGCACCGTGGCGAATTCTCACAATCCCCAAGGCCCTGCCGTACCGGTTGCGATCTTACAGGGGCGCCACCACTTTTATGAAGGGCACTCTATGGAAAAGGTGACCTTCCCTACCCGCACCCTTTGCATGCTGGGCATTGACACGCTTCTACTCACGAATGCCGCAGGCGGGATCAATCCTGCTTTTCGCGAGTCTGATCTCATGCTCGTGACAGATCACATCAACCTTATGGGCGATAATCCGTTGCGCGGCCCCCATCTCAAGGAGCTGGGGCCCCGTTTTCCGGACCTCAGTGAAGCTTACAACCGCGACTGCTTGGCCGTTCTTCGGCAAGCGGCCACTCGAGTAGGGGTAGAGCTTCGTGAAGGCGTTTATGCTGCTCTTCCGGGTCCAACTTATGAAACTCCTGCCGAAATTCGAATGCTCCGAACCCTAGGCGCAGATGCTGTTGGGATGTCAACCGTGCCTGAAAGCATAGCGGCAAACCATTTGGGCGTTCGAGTCGCGGCGATTTCTTGCATTACCAATCTTGCCGCAGGAATTACGCCGCGCAAGCTGACACATACTGAGGTCATGATCAACGCGGGCCGCGCGGTTACAAAACTCCTAGCCCTGCTTGATGAGGCCATTCCCTTGCTTCCCCACGGAGGAAAGAATGAATCCACTTCTTAGCGAGGCTATTAAAACACGCCTGCAGGCGCATGCTCCCTACTCTAAGTTCATGGTCGGAGCAGCCATCCGAGACGACCAAGGGCAAATTTACGGGGGATGTAATGTCGAAAACGCCTCTTACGGAGCTACGATCTGCGCCGAAAGGACAGCTGTAGTCAGAATGGTAGGCCAATCCGGGGCTCGAAAGATCACTGAGGTCGTGGTGGTTACCGATGGCGCATCGGGACACACCCCCTGCGGCATTTGCAGACAGGTACTGACAGAGTTCTCGGCTGATCCCAAGAAGACCTTGGTGCACATTGCAAATACTCAAAAGATCCTCAAGACTTTTACTCTTGAGGACTTGTTGCCGGAGTCGTTTAAACTCTGAGTTTTTTCTTGACCAAAAGATCGAGAGCGAAGTAAAAGGGTCGGCCTATGTACGCAATTATTGAGACTGGTGGAAAGCAATATCGTGTTTCTCCTGGCGATGTCGTATCGCTGGAAAGTTTGAATGGTGAAATCGGCAAAACCGTCACCTTCGACAAAGTGCTGTTGGTTGGTGGCAAGACTGGTGATCAAGCGCTCGTGGGAACCCCATACGTGGCGCAAGCCACTCTTGAAGCTGAGATCGTTCAGCAAGCTCGTGGAGAAAAACTTCTCACGATCAAGTACAGACGCCGAAAAGGATATCGCAGGACGATCGGCCATCGCCAAGAATTGACCCGCGTTCTTGTAACGAAGATCAGCAACGGGCAAGGTCAATCAGAACAATTTGATGCTGCGAAACGAAATGAAGCGCTTCTGAAGGCAAGCGTTCCGTTTGCAACCAAGAAACCAAAACAAGCTAAACCCAAGTTAGCGAAAGCGACTGCCAGTGCTGAAGGCGCTGAAGCCGCAACTACGCCGACAAAAAAACGCAGCTCCACAACCACAGCAAAAAAAGCTGCCCCAAAAAAGACAAAGGCATAACGGAGAAGATTCATGGCACATAAAAAAGCAGGTGGTAGTTCTCGCAACGGCCGCGATTCAAACCCAAAGATGCGTGGCGTAAAGCGCTTCGGTGGACAACTTGTGAATGCAGGCGAGATTCTCGTGCGCCAAGCAGGAACGAAATTCCATGCTGGCAAAAACGTGGGCCTTGGCCGTGACTTCACTTTGTATTCGCTTGTAGAAGGTGTCGTAAAGTTTGAGCATTACGATAAGAAGCGAAAACAAATCTCGGTTTATCCCCAAGCATCCTAAATTGCGTTTTGGTCCACTTTAACTCTTCGCCAAACTCTTGAGATTGGCGAACTCGATCGCCCTACGCGCTCGTAAGGTCTTTTTATGCCGAAGTTTATCGATGAAGCGAAGATCACCGTGCGTTCAGGCAACGGCGGCGCGGGGTGCGTTGCTTTCAGGCGAGAGAAATACGTTCCACGCGGTGGTCCCGCGGGCGGAGATGGCGGCAAAGGTGGCGACGTTTGGATCGTAGCGGACCGAAATCTAGCGACTCTACTCGACTTCAGATACCGACGTATTTACGAAGCGGATAATGGCAAACCGGGCCAAGGCACGAATAAGGCAGGCGCAGACGGCGACGACGCCTTCATCAAAGTACCGGTAGGAACGTTGATTCGAGACCTCGAAACCAGCGCGATCCTCGCCGACCTCAATGAAAACGACAGCAAATTCTTGATCTGCAAGGGAGGGCGTGGAGGAAAAGGCAATACCCACTTTGCGACATCCACCCATCAAGCCCCGCGTTTCGCCCAACCCGGCGAAGAGGGGGAACAAAAACAAATCAGGCTTGAGCTCAAGCTCTTAGCAGACGTAGGTTTGGTTGGTTACCCCAACGCGGGCAAGAGCACGTTGATTTCCAAAATTTCAGCGGCACGGCCCAAAATCGCGGACTATCCTTTTACGACGCTAGTACCCAACCTGGGCGTCGTGCGTGTAGGCCGCGACGTAGGATCGCCAACATTCGTAGTTGCGGATGTGCCGGGGTTGATCGAAGGAGCTAGCCTTGGACGGGGCTTGGGAACGAAGTTTCTCAAGCACCTCGACCGTACGAAACTGCTGGTTCACCTTGTCGATGGAGCAAAACTTTTAAAGGAATTCGGCCCAGAGGCGGCCGATAAGATCGCCGAGGGATTCATCCGCGACAAAGAGATCATCGACGCAGAGCTCTACACATTTAGCCCCGAGCTTTCTGAAAAGCCTCAGATCTTGGCTCTGAACAAAGGAGATGTGTTTTCTGATGAAGCAAGGCCCAGGATCCTGAAGGAACTAGAAAAAAGAAAATATAAAGAAGTTCTGTTTATTTCGGGGGCCGCTCACATCGCACTCGACAAACTGGTGCACGAAATCGCCCAGAGGCTTTTTTCGAAACCTTAGGCTTCTCGACGTATAGAGGGAGCGCGGCAGAGGATCGAGGATTGCCGACCTTCCGGCAGATTCTGATTATTAAGCCATAGATCCTAGCAAATTGCTTGCGAAACAGTCCCATGATCGTAATAGAATACGAAAGATGGAGGCTTCTCTTTCATGTTAAACCGTCAGTTTCTTCCGCTTCGGGTTCCAGGCTTAAAACTTTGCGCACTTGCCGTGATGGCGGCCCTTTTTGGGCCCCTTTCCGCGAATGCCGCGACGTACTCATTCAAACAGGTTTTAGTGAAGTCCGTCCGCACGACGACTTCGAACAACGCCTCTTATGTCGAGGTTGAACTAGAAGGTCCGGGCACTGATAAACTCAAGCGCCCTCCGATGATTGTTTTGAACGATCCAAGAGCGCTGGCGCCAAACCCGTACGCACGGGAAAACCACCAGAAGCTTCTGTCCGCGTACACCAAGGAGACTCCAGTCGACGTCACCGTACATGAAGGTGAGATCGTTGAAGTAGAAGCGCAATCCAAGAAGTGATCGTCAACAAAGAACTTGGCTAAGCAGAATGCAAAAACAAGCCTCAACCGACAATGATCTTCCTGCCCTTGTCAAAAAGGGAGTTGGGCTCTTCGGCGGAAGTTTTGACCCGGTTCATTGGGGCCATGTGCGTTTGGCTGAAGAGGTTCAAAAGAATTTGAACTTTGATCCGCTCTGGATCATCCCTAGCCAAAATCCTCCTCATAAACCGCCTTTTGAGATTGGAACGAGCCACAGACTCGCGATGGTTGAGACCGCCTTTGCCCACGTTCCTCAAACCAAGATTTCGAAATACGAAATCGAACGCAAGGACTATAGTTTCGCTATCCACACCATCGAGCACTTTAAACAGATCTATCCTGATCGGCCGTTGTTTTTCATTTTGGGCATGGATGCGTTTTATGACCTGCCCAAGTGGTTTGAATTCCCTCGTGTGCTTGAAGAGTGCTCGTACATCATAGTGAGCCGCGCGGGTTGGGACTTTAGGACGCAGTCTAGCCCCAGGCTTCAGGCCAGGCTGGCGGACCTAGTGGAATCAGGACTTCTCACCAAAACCAAGCCGGTGGAGCCTTTTAAAAACGCCCACCAAACCCGCTCAGGCGGCTTTGTCGTCACCCTTGAGCTTGAGCTTCCAGAGGTAAGTTCGACGGAGGTGCGAATGCGGTTGCAACTCGGGGAAAGCATTGAAAGTCTCGTGCCTGCCGCGATAGCGCGTTATTTGAAAAGTCTGCCTGCATATGGTACCAAAAAAGCATGAAAGCTTCTCAATCTATTTCATCGAGGGAACTGGCCCTGCTTTGCGCTCGAGCGGCGATAGACAAGAAAGCCGGCAACAGCCTTATCTTCGAAGTCGGTAAACTCGGTGCATTTACGGATTATTTTTTGATTACAAGCGGCTCAAACGAGCGCCAGGTGCAAGCCATCGCGGATGAAATCGCGAAGTCTGCCAAATCGCGAGGCCTCTCCGTGCATGCGATAGAAGGTTATGATGAGGGGCGCTGGGTGCTCGTCGACTTTGGCGATGTGGTGGTTCATATTTTTCACGAATACATCCGTGAGTTTTACGACCTTGAATCGCTCTGGTCAACCGCCCCGCGGCTTCGCATCCCTGAAGAGTATTACACCCTTCCAAAATCAGCCGAAATCTCCACCTCAATTTCGTGAAGATCGCGTTTGTCACTATCGGTCGCCACAAGTTCAAAGAGTGCGAGACGCTGGTGCAGCATTACCTCAAGCTTGCAGGCAAGTTCGCTTCAATTGAAACGGTTGAGCTTCAGCCTTCCCGCTCGGCAAACGAAGAAAGCGCTCAAAACATCGCGCTCTCAAAGTGGTTCGAAAAACGAGGCACGCGCGCCCACCTGACCCTTCTTGACGAAAAAGGCAGCTCGTTCACAAGCCGCGAACTTTCGGCGCGCATTGAAAAGATACGATCGGGCTCGCATTCGGAGTGGATCATCGTCACGGCAGGCGCACGAGGATTTGATGAGTCGCTAAAAAAACGCGCAAACCTTTTGTGGTCGCTCTCTCCCCTCACGTTTGCCCATGAGATCGCCGCCGTGGTGGCGGCTGAACAAATCTTTCGCGCGCTTTCGATCTTGAACAAGCATCCGTATCACAATGAGTAACTCGCATTTCATAAATTGAGTGCGCTGTTTCAGGGATAAAAGGAAATCGCTTTTGCCTGCGCTTCTCTCAGCATGCGCAGGTGTTCTTCACGTTTGACCATGCGCCCCCCCAGGGACTTGGTTGTGTTGGTGAGTGATTGTATATCGATCCACTTGATGCCTCTTGCCTTCAGGTGTTCAACAAGAGCCACCGTAGCCACCTTTGATGCATTGGATTCGGTGTGAAACATGCTCTCGCCGGCAAACACGCCATTGAGGTGCACTCCATAAGTGCCCCCTACCAGGCGATCCCCGTTCCAAACTTCAACGCTATGAGCGTATCCAGCCTTGTGCAGTTCAATGTAATGTTCGATGAACTTAGGCGAGATCCAAGTCAACGAATTGCCCGCATCATCCAGTTGATCTGGCCTATATTGAGCGGCGCATGCTTTGATGACTTGTTCAAAAGCTTGATCAAAGGTCACGCGAAAGGGATTGTTCTTTAAAAAACCTCTCAAAGTTCGGCCGATGTGAAGCTCATCGACGAAAAGAATACCGCGCTCAGCGGGTTGAAACCACCACACGGTCTTGCCACGATCAATTCACGGGAAGATGCCATTGGAATAGGCCTCAAGCATACTCTGCATCGACAAATCAACTCTTCTTGAGACAAGCCCTCCTTCACCATCATTGGGCCTGAATCTTGGAAGGGTTAAAGGATGAAAAAGTTTTAGCTCGGTTTCGCATCGGTTCCGATCTCCGGCCCAGCCTCCGGTGGCAACCGCCATGCTTGACGATGAAAGAGGAATCAAAAAAAGAAGGATCCGAATAAGTTGATGCACTGCAACACCCCTTATGCGACCCATACCGCGCGTAAGTTTTTGTTGCAATACCCGCAATTGAATTTCTGTAATTTTTGAGCTCTATTAAAACCATGCCACAGCACCCGGTGCCCAGCCCAAGCCAAAGACCAAAAGTATTTCTCATCATTCTTGATGGTTTTGGAATTGGCAAAGACTCGCCCTATAACGCGATTCAAAATGCTGAAATGCCTTTTTATAAGGAACTTTGCAGAAAGTTTCCGCGCTCTGAAATCACGACCAGCGGAGAAGCGGTGGGACTGCCTGCAGGCATCATGGGCAATAGCGAAGTGGGTCATATGAACATGGGCGCTGGCCGGATTGTTTATCAAGAGCTCACTCGAATCAACAAAGCCATTCGTGAAGGCGAGTTTGAACGGAATAAAGAAATATTAAACGCGATCCAAGCCGTCGAAAAATCAGGCGGTAGATTGCACTTGATGGGTCTTCTCTCAGACGCCGGCGTGCACTCGGACATGGGCCACCTCGAAGCCCTCATTCGACTCGCTAGCCAAAAAGTGCCTGTCACGATCCATGCCTTCACCGATGGAAGAGACACCCCGCCTACTTCGGGCAAACACTACCTGAAACGCTTGGCGGATTTTCTAAAACAATATCCTTCTGCGGTTCTAGGCTCGATCTCTGGCAGGTATTATGCCATGGACCGCGACAACCGTTGGGATCGGGTTGAAAAGGCTTGGCGCGTGATCGCAGGTCAAAGCGACCCCTCGCCACTCAAGACGGAGAATGGAACCGACGCAGCCCTGCAAGTGATTGAAGAGAACTATAAAAAACAGATCACTGATGAGTTCGTGCTTCCCGTGCGCTTCCATCCTGAGGCAGGTCACGGGCATGTCGCGGATGGAGATGGGATTCTGTTTTTCAATTTCAGGGCAGATCGAGCGCGCGAATTGACAAGAGCCTTTACCGAAGAAGGTTTCAAGGAATTTCAGGTCACCTCACGGCCCAAGCTCTCGACTTACCTTTGTTTCACGCAGTACGACAAGAACTTTGGATTGCCAGTGGCGTTTCCACCACAGAACCTCTCAAAAATTCTGCCTGATCTGCTGGTCGAGCAGAAGATGAGCCAATTTCGAATCGCCGAGACTGAAAAATACGCGCACGTCACCTTCTTCTTCAACGGCGGACGTGAACAGCCATATCCCGATGAGGATCGGGCCTTGATCCCTTCGCCCAAAGACGTAGCGACTTACGACCTCAAACCTGAGATGAGCGCGTTTGAAGTCGCCGCCGAGGCCGCAAACCGACTTGCGCAGGCAAGGTACAATTTCGTGCTGCTCAACTTTGCCAACCCCGACATGGTAGGCCACACCGGAAACTACAGCGCTGCCGTCAAGGCGCTCACTGCCGTCGATCGGTGTCTAGATCAAACGATCTCAGCAGCGTTGAGGGCAGATTACGACGTATTGATCACAGCAGACCATGGCAACATTGAAGAAATGCATGACCATGACAACGATCAGCCTCACACCCAACACACCCTCAACCCCGTGCCGTTTCACTATATTTCGAAGAAATTCAAGTATCGCGTCGAAAATGGGATTTTAGCCGATCTGTCCCCAACCATTTTAGAGATCATGGGCCTTCCCCAACCTAAAGAAATGACGGGCAAGTCTCTGCTCTTGGGAAGCCGAACATGAAGACAAAATCAAAACAATTGAAACCTGTCCAATCAGTCGCCGTGCTTTGCAGCGGCGGCGACGCACCTGGCATGAATGCGGCCCTTCGCGCCGTCGTGCGCTACGGCATTCATCACGGACTTGAAGTTTACGGCGTCTACAAAGGATACAGCGGCCTGCTTGAAGGCAATATCGAGGAAATGACCTTGAGGTCAGTGGCCAATATCATTCAACGGGGCGGCACGATTTTAAAGACAGATCGATGCAAGGCCTTTTTTGAGAAAGCTGTAAGGGCTGAGGCCGTGAACATCCTGCGGCGAAAAAAGATTGATGCCCTGGTGGTGGTGGGTGGTGAAGGCTCGTTCACCGGCGCCCATCTCATGGGGAAGGAAAATGACTATCCCACGGTCGGCATTCCCGGAACGATCGACAACGATGTCTATGGCTCGGAATATACCATTGGCTTCGACACCGCCGTCAACACCGCGCTCGACGCCATCGACAAGATCCGTGACACCGCAAGCTCACACGACAGAGTCTTTTTGGTCGAGGTGATGGGACGCACGAGCCCAGAGATCGCCGTAAGGGTGGGCCTTAGCGGAGGCGCTGAAACGATCATCGTGCCAGAGCAGGCATCTTCGAGTTCAATTGATGATTTGATCGGCACGCTCAAGAGAAGCGCTGAACAAGGAAAGATGAGCAGCATCGTGATCGTGGCTGAAGGCGCAAAACCTGGCAGCTACAAACTTGCAAAAGAGCTCAAAAAACGCGCCAAAATCGACGCACGCGTTGCGATTTTGGGACACATCCAACGCGGCGGCAGCCCCTCTGCGATGGACCGCTACATGGCTTCGATCATGGGTGCCGAAGCGGTACAGGCCGTCATTGAACACAAGAGCGACCTAGCCATCGGCCTTGTTGACGGAAAGATTGCGCGCATTCCGTTCAAACACGTCATGGGCAAACACAAAAAGGCCGATCGCGGCTTGCTCAAGCTCGCTGAGATTTTGGCGTCATAAAACGCTTATCACTCAAAGCACTTTACGCCACGGCAGTCTACTGCCTTCTGTCTTATCTGCGGTTGGACGGAAAACAAGACATACTTCCCTGTCTCTGAATCTTTTTTCCACAGCAGGGTTATTTTGCCGATATCATGGATAAAATCCACGTAACAACCTGGACCGCAAGCCGCAAAGGTCGGAAAATCGCCTCCCAAATAGAGCGTGGCTTTATAGGTGTCTTGGCTGCAGCGATCAAGACGATAAGCTCCAAGCAGCAGCTCGCGTCGCACGGGATTCTGGGGTTGCCAATAAGAATCCAACTTTTCTCTTACTTTCTGCAAAAGCTCTTGGACTGTCGGACTACCTAAAGATTCTGCGAGGAAATAGCCACTTGAATTCTTGAGTTTTATTGGAGGACGATTCTCAAGGCTAAGTTCCCGCTCAACGACATTCGAGTCTGATTGTCTCAGAGGCTCATTGTAAACTTTAGTTTCATCAAGATACGACCTCGAGACCAAATGATTCGTTAAAAAATTAAACATTCCATTGCAATAAGTGAAATACTTCGTCGTGATCGTGCGTTGCGATTTTGAATCTTCCGGATCGCCAGTCAAAAACCTATACTGAGTGGAGCCCCAGAGAAGTGTCCTCTTTTTGGTGCCGCTTGGAAGTTCAGTCTGAGTATCAATTGTGGAAAGCAAAACCGAAGATTGTGAAACCTCTTTCTTCAATTTATTGATGAAGGTATAGATATCTCGCGAGCCCAGGTCTCGGGCGACGTGAGAGGTGGCTCGATGCTTCATTTCTGGTGCTAAAATAAAGGAAGTTCTTTCGACGTTTTTGCAGTCCTGCGCATGAGCTGCGCCAATCGAAATTACCACTACCCACGAAAGGAATCCCCACTCTCTTATCATTCTTTTTCCCCCACTATGAGCAACCGTCATATTTGGGAAAGAATCGCTTGTCTAGATTTACATGTAATTTTCGGACCCTGATGTGATGCAAAATAACAACACCCTTTAGAGATCCCCAAGATGCAATCAAATCGTTTGGCCTCGGCACGTCTTCTGCAGTCTCCCACTCACGATGGAATGGATTTCTTCCCTGCTCAAGAGCGTTTGCCCTTTTTGCGAATTGAAACTCGGCGACGCCCGAAGAGCTTGCCTCGGTTGCTCTCGGTTACTGAGCGAGATTGAGCAAGAACCCGCGATTTATAACCGTTTGGGCGATATGGTCGTGGTTTCAGCGGCTTATTATGAGAGCTGGATGCGCAACCTTATTTTAAGGCAAAAACAAAAGGCTAGCAGCCTTGTCGTGAGCTGGATGGCGGACTTCTTACACCAAAAAGTTCCCCTCGAATGGAGAGGGATCGATTTCTTGTGGGTTCCCGCCCATTCGCTTGCGTCAATGCATTTAGTTGAACACCTTGTTTGGGGGCTTCATCAGAAGGGTATCCCCATGGTGAGGCGCGCTTACTTGAGCCGAAAAACCACCTTTTTCGAGAAGCCGCAAAAGAAACTGGATCTCAGCCAAAGAAGAACGCGTTCTATTGAAGCGCTTTATAAATTAAGGCGTCTTGAAGCGGGGTTTAGCCAACCTCTTGAAATCATTTTGTTTGACGACATCCTCACCACTGGCAACACCCTGACCGGCCTTAAAAAAATGATCGAAGAACATGGGCGCTTTAAAATACGGGGCGCCCTTACCTTGGCTTTCACCAAGCGTCTTCAGCCTTCCGAACCTCCCAACCTCACCAAACAAACTCTGTTTTCCGACCCTGGGCTGTGTTAGAAGCTTGGCAGCAACAATTCCACAACAAAAGCAGCATAAGGAATTTACCCAAGATGAAGTACCTGGTTAGTCTTGTCGCCCTGTTTTCTCTTTTCGTTGGATGCACAAAAAAAGAACAAGGCCCGACGATTTGGATTTACGCCTCTTTCTACAATCACGTTGTGCAAGAGTACGATGCGAAGCTTAAGGCAAAATTTCCGAACGTGAATTTTCGCTGGTACCAATCAGGAAGCGAGAATATCGCAGCGAAGGTAAATTCAGAATTGCTCTCAGGCAAAACTCAGGCGGATCTCATCTTGACCGCGGATCTTTTTTGGTACGAGGACCTCAAGGCAAAAGGGGTTCTTCTCAAATACCCCTCCCCTGCCACTTCTTCGCTTGCACCACAATTCAGGGATCCTGAATTTGCTTGGGCGGTCTCGAGGGTTCCTGCCATGGTCATCGCATACCATAGCGATGTTTATGGCGATGCCCAGGCGCCAAAGTCGTTTTCAGACCTGGTTCAACCTCAATTTAAAAACAAGGTCGCCATGGGAAGCCCTCTTGAGAGCGGCACCACCTTTACGACCGTAGCCCAGCTCTCGCGAAAACTGGGTTGGGACTTTTTCAAGAAACTACGCGCAAACGGCGCCATCTCGGCGGGCGGGAATAGCGCTGTCATGGCGAAAATTGAAACCAAGGAGCGCCCGGTCGGAATCGTTCTCTTAGAGAACATCATCGCCACAAGAAGGAAGAACCCGAAAATCAAATGGGTTTTCCCCAAAGAAGGCATCGTGAGCGTACCAAGTCCCATCGCCATCACGTCGACAACCTCGAATCCTGAGCTCGCGAAACAAGTGTACGACTACTTCTTCTCTAAAGAAGGGCAGGAAGTTTTGCTCAAGGGCGACCACCACGGCATCTTTGCAGACGCTCCCGCTCCAGAAGGCGCGCCGGATTTGACCAAGCTTCTGGCGATTTCATTGCCTTGGAACAGCACCATCCTTCACGAAGTCCATCGCGAACGCGACAACATCAAGAAGCAGTTCACATCGATCATGCTTGAATAAGTAAAACCATGCGCGCGCTCGTTCGTAGTTCGGAAATCCTGCACGGAACTCTCTTGGCCCTTGGGCTCGTCTGCCCGTTGGCGCTTTTCTTTCACAAAACCTTGAGTTTCGAAAACACCGACATCGTCGCCCTTTTTTCGAGTCCCGCGATCTATAATGCAACCTTGAACAGCCTTCTGCTTTCTCTTTTGACCGCGCTGTTCAGCACCATTCTTGCGTTTGTTTTTTCATGGATCCTCTGGCGCTATGACTGGTCACCGCGCCTGGTGAGGGCGCTGTCGATTACGATGAAAACGCCCTATCTTCTGCCCCCTTTTTTCTTCGCCATGGGATGGATCGCGCTTGCCGCGCCGTCGGTCGGATACTTGCGGGCTCTCTACCCCGACTTGCCCTCGATTTATGGGATGTCGGGCACGGTCTTCGTAATGACCCTTTGGTCGCTGGCCTTTGCGATGATTCAGCTTCAGGTTTTCTTCTCGCAGTTCCCGGGGCACCTCGAAGACGCCGCGATTCTCTGCGGCGCCTCGCCGCTGCAGACTTTCTTTCGGATCACGACGCCTCTTGCTCGGCCTCAGCTGGTCTCGTGTTTTCTCTTGGTCTCGGTGAGTTCGCTTGCTGCCTTTGGCGTGCCTGCGATGCTCGCGTCGCCCGATCGAGCTTACGTTCTCACCACTCGCATCTACCAGAGCATCAAGAGCGATCAGAATTTCTCCCAAGCTGGCTGGCTCAGCCTCTTGCTCTTGGTCATCACCATCGTGCTTCTGCTTTTACAACGCCTTGTCATGAAAGGCAGGCACGCCGCAGCGCTGGTCAGCGGAAAAGCATCGCGCCCCGCTGTTCTACGCCCCTCATTCCACGCCAAGAGCGCCATGGCTTTGATTTGCTTTTTTGCGGTGATCGCAAGCGTGCTTCCCTGCGCCGCACTTGTTCTGCAGTCGTTTCTTCGCGATCGCTCTGATGTCACCTCGATTAGCCTTGAGAAGTACATCTATGTCTTCAGCCAAATCCCTGACGGTTGGATCGCGCTTTCAAACAGCCTGCTTACCGCGTCGGTAGGCACCATCATTGCGACCTTCCTCGGGCTCGTCACCGCTTACGGCATGGCACGACTTCACCTCAGATCTTCTTCGTGGATGATCGAGGCGTGGAATATCGGATTTGCCTTACCAGGCACGATTATCGCGCTTTCCCTGCTTGTTTTTTACGCAGGGTCAATCACCGACACTCTTTGGATCTTGGGGTTCGGATACCTAATCAAGTACGGTGCTTTTTCAGCACGCACTCTTTCGCCGGCCCTCAGCGCTCTTTCAAAAGAACTTGAAGAGGCGGCCTGGATGAATGGCGCTTCACCCAGGCAAGCTTTCTTAAAGATCGTAGTTCCTCTTTTGAAGCCCGCGATCGCGGCGGCCCTTCTCTTGGCTTGGGTGCCGATGCTCTCTGAGCTCACGATTTCAGTGCTTCTTGTCGGGGTGGGCACCGAGACTTTGGGTGCTTTGATCTATCGGTTGCAAGAGTACGCGGATCCTGGCGCAGCTGCGGTGTTGGCCGTCGTTGTCGCGCTGGCTACCTTGATTCTAAACGGCGCTTTGCGCAGGGTTTCTAAAGGAAGTTTTGGAATATGAGAGTAAAAGTAGAGTCTCTGCGCAAGTCATTTGGTTCCACTCCAGTCGTAGACAACGTCACGTTCACCGTTGAAGAGGGAGAGCTGGTTACGCTGCTCGGACCCAGCGGCTGCGGAAAAACAACTGTCCTTCGCATGGTCGCGGGACTCGAACGCCCAAGCGGCGGAAGAATCTGGGTAGGCGATCGTTTATTCAGCGATGAAAAGAGTTTCGTGCCTCCACACCAACGCGGCATTGGCATGGTCTTTCAAAGCTACGCCCTTTGGCCTCATCGAACAGTGTTCAAAAACATCGCCTTCCCCCTGGAAATCCAAAAACACCCGCGTGATGACATTGAAGCCAGAGTTCGAGAGGTTTTGGGCGCAGTGGCGCTTGAGGGTCTGGCCGAGCGTTACCCGCATGAGCTTTCAGGCGGCCAACAACAACGCGTGGCGGTTGCGCGTGCGATCGCTCAAAAACCGACCGTGCTCTTGATGGATGAACCTCTCTCAAACCTGGATGCAAAACTCCGTGAACAGATGCGCCGTGAACTGAAGTCTCTTCAAAGAGACCTCAAACTCACCATGCTTTACGTCACACACGATAGACTAGAGGCCTTAGAGCTCTCGCACCGCATGGCTATTCTTGATCACGGAAAACTCATTCAAATTGGCACTCCGCAAGACGTGACCGAGAACCCAGCCAATGATTTCGTCGCGCACTTCATCGAGTAGCCCAAAACTCGCAATTTTATTGCACGCTTAAGCGAGCTATGAAAGAAAATCACCTTGAGGAGCGCATATGTTGCTTGAAGCCACCGATCTCAAGAAAACCTATAAACGCGGCGATCAAACCGTAGAAGCCCTTCGCGGTGTTTCCCTGATCCTCAAGCGAGGCGAGTTTGCTTCGATCATGGGACCCAGCGGCTCTGGCAAGAGCACCCTTCTCCACCTTGTCGGGGGTTTGGACAAACCCACCTCGGGTTCGATCCGATTTGACGGTCAGGCCATTGAAAGTTTTTCTGATGATGAGCTGTCGAGGTTCCGAAGAAGACGCCTCGGTTTCATTTTCCAATTTTTTAATCTGTTGCCGACATTGAGCGCGCTTGAAAACGTGTCGCTGCCCTGCCTTCTTGACGGAAAGCCCATGAACAAAATCGCGCCGCGGGCCAAGGAACTGCTTGAGATGATGGGCCTCAAAGAACGCATGAACCACAGACCTGACCAACTTTCGGGCGGGGAAATGCAGCGGGTGGCGATCGCACGCGCGCTTATAACGGAACCCTACTTGATTCTTGCCGACGAGCCGACCGGCAACCTTGACTCCAAGACCGGAAGCCTCGTGCTCGAGCTCTTGGGAAAGATGGCCCGCGAGCAAAACCAAACGATCTTGATGGTCACTCATGATTCTCGCGCGGCCTCTTACGGCACTCGTTTGATCACGCTGCGTGACGGAGCCGTAGAGTCCGATGGCGCGCCTCGCCCGCTAGGTCCCAATGCAACCTTTGGAGCAGGTTCACATGCTCAACCTGTTTAGATTCGTTGGTTTTAAACATCTTCAGCTGAGGCCAGGTCGAACGCTGCTCACGACGATCGGCATTGCGCTGGGCATAGCCCTCTATGTTGCGATCAACATCATCAATCGATCCACGCTTTCTTCTTTCCGTGAAAACGTGAATGCGGTGGCCGGAAAAGCAACCTTAGTCGTCTCTTCAGCGGAAACCGGTTTCCCGGAAGGGAAACTGGAAATCGTTTCAAAGACTCCGGGGGTTGAGCATGCCGTACCGATGGTCGAGACGCGCACTTATTTCGCTGGGCGCGACAGCGCCCACGAAACGGTTGTAGTCTTGGGAGTCGATCTCTTGCGTGAGCAGGCTGTTCGAACTTACAAAACCACCGATGAACAAGTGATTGATGATCCCCTAGTATTTTTGAATCAACCCGACAGCATCATCATCACCCGAACCTTTGCTGAACGCCATAAACTTGCACTCGACTCCGTCTTTGAACTAGCCACGGCTCACGGGAAAAAGAAGTTCACCGTTCGCGGAATGCTTTCTCCGGAAGGACCAGCGAAAGCCTACGGCGGTGCGATCGCGATCATGGATATCGATGGAGCACGGATGACTTTCGGAAAAGAAGAAAAGCTCGATCGAATTGATATCATCACAAAGTCGGGCGCGCCCGTTGATGATGTTTTAAAAGATCTCCAAGGGCGACTCGGGGCAGGCTATTCTGTTGAGCGTCCCGACACCCAATCAGAAAACATGGAGCGCATGGTGAATTCCTATCAAGCCATGCTCACCTTTTTCAGCACGCTTGCTCTGATGGTAGGCCTTTTCTTGATCACAAACTCTGTGAGCATCGCGGTCGCCGAACGCAGGCGAGAGATCGGAATTTTGAGGGCGCTCGGCGCTTCCAGGGTAGGCATATTGGCCCTTTTCTTATCTGAAGCGCTCGCCATGGGGGTGGTTGGCGCATTTGCAGGAGCGTGGCTTGGGCGAGGATTGGCTTCGATCCTTGTCGGATTGGTGACGCGCTCAATTGAAATCCAATACCGAACCAATATCGCTGCAAGCGCGTTGAAGCTTGAGACAGATCAAATAGTGTTCACGCTTTTGCTGGGCGGCCTCGCTTCCGTGATCGCCGCTCTCTGGCCGTCGTTCCGAGCGACCCGCATCGAGCCCATTGAGGCCATGCGAAAAAAAGAAGTGACCGATGCCTCAGAGAAACCCAGTTTCTTTCAGATCAATCGGTTTGGTTTTTATCTAGGCCTATGTTTCGCCACGATAGGAGCGATCTCTTCTTCCAACGAATGGGCGGTGGATTCACAGGCGCTCCAAAAGGTTGAAACCATCGCTCTCATGGGAGGCGCCGCCCTGATCGGTCCGAGGATCGTGACCTTCTTGCTTCGCGCCATCCAGCCTTTGATCGCGGCCAGAGCCAGTACCGTCTTGCGGTTGTCCCAAGACAACCTGCTTCGAAGCCCTGCGAGAACCAGCGGCAACGTCCTCACTTTGATGGTTGGATTGATGCTGGTCACGCTAGTAGCCGCAGTTTTAGCGAGTTTCAAAAACACCACCTCAGACTGGGCGAAGCGCGCCTTTCTCTCGGATGTGCTGGTCTCGTCAAATGGAAGGCTCATCTCGTTCA
>JBFMCE010000047.1:0-31866 GCA_040754655.1 Bdellovibrionota bacterium
GCATTTTATAAAACCTCTCATTTTGATTTCAGAGAGCTTTCATACCATAAGACTTCAAAAGCTAAGCCTAGCGGCATAGGACAAAACCAATAAAACACACTCTAAAAGAGCCTATACTCTCGCTAGAACCCACAAACTCAAACACATTCTTCTTTTTGAGTTCAGATAAAAAAAGTCTCAATACCGCAAAAACAAACCGCACCTAATTTCCGTCAATAAAAATAATAAGGATCGAATGAAAATTTATTTTCCGACAATCTCAACAAGAAATTATTAACGTCCAGTTCAATAGCGAAAACATTTTTCCTGCTCTTCCACCGCAAAGTTTTCCCACAACGTTACGAGATGCCGTAAGAAAAGTCAGATCGCCCCCTTGCCACGCCCAGCCCCCACCTGCCCCCTCGACCCACGGCCTTGTCAGCGCGAAAGGGGGAGCCAAATCTCCCGAGCGCTGACGGGCTCGCGAAGGTGTAGCAGAGACACCACACGTCTCTAAAACTGTGAAAAACTTTAATAAGCTGGCAGAGGAATCTTCAACCAGCCTGTTGCCATTTTGGATAACGGAGCAAAAGGAGCAAGCCCGGGGCCGCTGCGACGGTACAAAACACGAAAAATCCGACCCATCCGAGTGACTCTACGAGAAATCCGGAAGCGGCTCCAAAAATGCTTGTTGGCACGGCCATGAGACTTGTGAGCAACGCATATTGAGTCGCCGTAAAACTCTTGTTGCAAATGCTCATCATAAAAGTCGCGTAAGCAGCCGTACCCATCCCAATCGCAACATTATCTACGGTGATGATGGCCGCTAGAGCTAAAACATTAGGGCCGGTGAAAACCAGGATGATGAAAAAAAGCGTTGCTAGGCCTTGAAATGCCCCAAAGATCCAAAGAGCCCGCAATGTACCCAACCGAACCATCAAAGCGCCACCCACTAGGCCGCCAGCCAATATTCCAAAAAATCCTGCTGGCTTTGCGACAGCACCAATGGCTTTCTGCTCAAACCCGATCTTCAGGAAGAAAGGGATCGTCATCACACTCGCAATATTTTCGCCTACTTTATAAAGCATTATGAAGAAAAGAACTTCGATGGCTCCTCGACGGCGGAAATAATCGACCAACGGATTATAAACAGACTCAAGCAAAGATTGCGGCGGTTTTGCATTCAATATCTCAGGCTCCTTGGAAAAAAAGGAGGCAAGAACGCCAAGCATCTGCATAAGAGCCATTAGACGAAAAACATTTGGCCATCCCAAGTAGTCCGCAAAGAAAAGAGCGAGTGCATTGCCTATCCATCGGATGCTCATGAGATAACCCGCGATATGCACGCTATTGGCAAGGCCGAGCTCTTTTTCAGTCCACGCTTCGGCGCGATAAGCATCGACGACGATATCTTGGCTTGCGCCAAAAAAACTAATGAGTGCTGCCAGCAGCGCAACCCAAGTAAGGCTTTGGGAGGGTTCGATCGTGCTCAAGACAATAAAAGTCAAGGCGAGCAAGATCTGAAATATCAACGCCCAACCCCTGCGTCGGCCCAGAAAAGGAGGAACATATCGATCAACGACAGGAGCCCACAGAAACTTGAAAGTGTACGGAAGCCCCACTAACGCGAATAGACCGATGGTTTTCAAATCCACATTTTCCGTGGTCATCCACGCAGATAATGGAGTCTTCGTAGAGATATAAGGCAACCCGCAAGACATCCCGAAAAACAGCATCCAAAACATCTGAGGATCCTTAAGAGCAACCCCAAGCGCTTTCAAAGTTTTCATCGTAACTCTCATTCTAGCCTGACAGAGCTACGGCGACAGGAAAATTGTCTTTAGGATCTCAAAACCCCTGTACCAGCCACTTTCGCTCGACAGCGATTTCCTTCAGGCGCTGCTCGGACGCAAAATTCACTTCATGCTCAGACTCGGAATTCACAGCCAGAACAAGCTCGGTCGCAGTAAATAGAAGCTCTTTATCCCAATAGGTGTTACCCGCCGCAAACAAAGGCCGCGTTCCGATCACCTCGTCGACCAACAAAGCCTTCCCATCGCGATAGGGGATTCGTCTCGCGATTTTATCCGTCAATCGACCATTTTCAACTGTCACAGCACTGCCAATCACTCGTTCCGCGCTGACTCCAAACGCCGCCTCGGCACCTGCTGCGACAACCCACTCTGTCGAACCGCTCACCACCCAGATCTCGAAACCCGCGGTAGCCAATGCGTTGACCAAAGAACCGACCGGGCCAAAAACGTTCTTCGCCCACTGTTCGCGAAAAAACCGGGTAGCCCAATTCTTGAAATCCGCTTCAAGCACGCCGGCGTTCCACTGTGCAAGCCAGCCAAAAGCCTTGGCGCAGTCTCCCTCTTGTGTTTCTTTGAAATAGTAATCCCAGGCATCTTTCTTCGGGGCATGAGGGACGGTGCCCTGTTCAAGCTGCCAACGAAAAAAAGCCTCGCCGATATCGCCGCGCCAAAGCGTTCCATCGGCATCAAAAGCAGCTATCTTGCGACGGTCTTTCATCGCTGAATGCCGTTCGATGAAATCGATCAATGTCTTGCGAACATCCGGATCAAATCCCTGAAGTTTTGCGCTCACAAACCAGGTCACCTTTCGTCGCTATTGTGATGAGGAAACGGGCATAGGCCTGACTTCGCGCCAATCGGAATGCCGCGCCTTCGACTGATCTCATTGCGCACCTCCCAAAGCTCGGGGAAAAACTGGTTCTGAAGCCCGTACGTAAGGTACTTCTCAGCATGCACCCCCTTGAGAGATGGCACGTCACCGCCGATGATGCGTTTCACGAGTTGCAAATGAAGGTATCTGAAGTTCAGAAATTGCTCGTCGATCGAAAAAAAATCTTCGGCAAGGATGAACAGGTCAGGATATCGCTCAGGATTCTCGTGAAGCTCCGCCACGGCGACGCCGCGTTTTTTCAGCAAGCCTTCAAACTCTGGCCAAAGCTTGGGCGCTTCTTCAAGAATCTGATTGAACCCTGGGCTTTCTTGCCCGCTGCCTTTGCCAAGTTGGGTGCGTACCTTATGATACTCACTTGGTGACATTGTATTGAGCAGCCGCAACTGCTGGCCAAGCAGGTGAAGAATCCAGTGCCCGCGTTCGAACAAGACGTGGGCTTCGATCAGCCGTTCTTCTTTGAGAAGCTTCTTCACATGAAAAACCTCGTGCAGAAAAAGCTTCATCCAAAGCTCAGCCACCTGGTGCACGACCTGGAACTGCAGTTCGTCGTGACAAACCAGGTCGTCGGCTGGTTTTTGCAAAGAGAGCAAGGTCTCGGTATTGAGATAACGTTCGTAATCAGTTTTTGCCATGCCTAGACTTGTACACTTGTCGACGCGAACTTGCTAGGGCCCGGTTATCGGTGGCTTCAAACCGACCAACCTAATGAAATGGCCTGAACACCACCTTAAGAAGTCAGAGTCTTGCTCAGGCAAAGCCTCACCAGCGAATTCAAGTTCACCATTCCAGTTGTAGACTTCAATTTCGCGGCAACGCTCAACAAGAAAGGGGTGTTTGTATTTGGATTTCGGGTAATTCACCGGAACGATGACCAAACGGTCTCGCATTGATTCAAGCTCAGGTTCGCTCGTCAGAATACCCACGTAGTCTTTGCACTTTGCCAGGGCAAGGATGGTTCGCACCCTTTGCTTCGCTTTTTCAATGCCCCAGTGTTGAGCCTTCTGGACTTCCCAAATAAGAGGGCTGATTCTCGCTGCGGCCAAATGCCATTGGTCGGTCGTGGTTGCCATGAATTCTTTCTTTTTTCACACGCGGCTTAAGACTACCGAGGTCAAGGGTTGAAGCACCATGCCTGGCAACCCCTGCTCATAATTGTATTCCAGCGTGTTCGAATTTAAACGCCGCAGCGTCACACGCATTCGAACCCGATTCGCATCGGTCAAGTCTTTGGACGCAAACTGCCAAAGTGTTTGCCCATCGGCATATTCACCCTCGGGCGCCGTCACATGCTCAAGAACAGCCACCCTATTGCTCGTATTGAAATTAAACATTTGGAGTTGCTTGCCCTCGGAGGCGGCAGAAACGATCGTCTGTTCCTCGTGCACGATATCGCCTGACGCATCGTGTGCAATAAGGTGGATTTGAAAAGCCTGGCCCCCCAAGATAGCCTCGCCGATAAGACGCGCCTGAATAGCCTGTCTCTCGTTATGGATCCCATCGCCTTTGAAAACCCCAGTGACTTCTTCGAATTTTTCTCGAACTAAAGACATGCCTCTTCCCCCTTTTGATCGGCTACCCCTTCTTTACCCCCACGAGCGAAGCCAGATTTTTTTGCGATTCTTCTTGAATCTGCGAATGCAAGCTTTGCCCGTGCGCATCGATCGTTACCACAACTGGGAAATCTTTCACAGAAAGCTCCCAAATTGCCTCAGGGCTGCCAAACTTTTCCAACATGTAAACCCCATCCACGCTTTCAATGACTTCAGCCAAGACTTGAGCAGCCCCTCCGACGGCATGCAAATAGACGCAGCCGTATTCTTGACAGGCCTTTCGAGTCTTTTCTCCCATGCCACCCTTACCGATGACGGCCCTCAAGCCGAACTTTTTGATGATATCAGCTTGATAAGGCTCTTCTCTGCTTGAAGTGGTGGGGCCCGCCGCCGTGATCTTCCATTTTGATCCCTTTTTCACAACCACGGGACCGCAGTGGTAAATGATCTGATCTTGCAACGAGATGGGGATCGTTCCGCCCTCGTGCAGGTACTTGTGAACCGCATCGCGACCCGTGAAAAGCTTTCCGGTGATTTCAACCATGTCACCCACGCGAAGCTTTCGAACCTTGTCCTCAGTAAACGGAGCCGTTAGTTTCAACATAGATTTAGTAGATCCATTTCTTTATTTCAGCTTTTGAACTTAAGACAGCGCCCTGCCTACGATAAGCCCAGCACATGTAAGAGACGCTGACAAAGAAACTCGCTGGCAATCGATTGAGCGCAGTGATTTTACAACCCAGCAAGGTGGTTTTGCCGCCAAACCCCATGGGTCCGATTCCAAGCGTGTTAGCCTCTTGAACAATCTGTTTTTCAAGATCAGCGAGCCTAGGATCTTTGTTTTTGTCTTCCATCCGACGCAAGAACTGTTCTTTCGAAGCAAGGTAACCTGTAGCCCTGTCTCCGCCGATGGTCACACCTAAAATTCCCGGACCGCACCCTTTGCCTTGAGCTTGAACCACTGCATCGAGCACGCACTTGCGTACACCCTCGATATCGCGACCCGCGCCCACGCGTGCATCCGGAAGAGAATACTGCGCACCCACGTTTTCGCACCCGCCTCCCTTTAAGATCAGCCGCACGTCAAAAGTTTCTTTATTCCAGGGATGAAAATGAAACGTCGGCGTTCCGGGGCCGACGTTATTGCCCGAATTCTTGCCTGTCAGCGAATCCACCGAATTCTGCCGCAAAAAGCCCTTCTTGGTCGCCTCCTTCACGGCAGACACCGCTGTTTTTTCGATGACCGTCTGGTCAAGTCCCGAAGGATAATGGATGAAAAAAAGAATGCTGCCCGTGTCTTGGCATAGGGGTTGGCTTTTCACTTCAGCCAACTGAATGTTTTTTTGGATGATGTCCATCGCATAACGCCCACGCGACTGCTCTTCTTCGTTCTTGGAATTTTCTCGCAACGCTTTCACAACGTCTTGCGGCAGTTCGGTCGATGTTTTGCGGACAATTTCCACCAATGATTCCCGGAGTTTTACCTCAAATCCTTTTTTTGTTGCCATAGTGTTCCAAGATATACCCCAATTCCGTGGTAAAATGAAGGCGAGTGGACGAGGAGGTCTTATGGCATTTTTCGTCAAAGGCGAAAAAATAGTATTGAAAAAAGATGCGACCTGGGAAGCGGATGGCGTAGAAATCACCCATGATCAAACGCGAGAGCTTTTCTTTCGGTCGGTGCATTGGGACGAAAACGAGAAGAAATATTTTCTCGAGGTGGGCTATGAACACATGTTCATCGAGGTCGAAGACACCGCGGTTTTCGTGACCGCCCTTGAACAAGCTGATTCACAAGGGCTGCGCGCGAAGCTTTCGAACGCGGCCGACGCCCCGATCAAAGCCGATCAACTTCAGTACCGAGACGGAAACCTCTATCTCAGTTTAAGCGATGGCCAAAAGGCAAAGTTTCTTTCCGCTCCTTATTACGACCTTCTCAAACGACTCCAAGAAGATGAGCGGTATTACTTTCTGACGATCGGTGGAAACCGAGCAAACCTCTCGTCGAAAGAACAAGGAAGACCAGGCGCTAAAAAACAATCCGGCTAAATCCGCACGTATTTTTAGCGCCTTAGCGTAAGCACCGTTCCTCGGTAGCATTTTTTGTTTTCGTTGTTATTGGATTGCAGCTAGGCCGCTATGGATATACGAACTAACTAAACTTCGGACACGACTTACCCGTGGCCACCCTTTAAAAAAGGCTCTTTCAAAAAACTGGTTTGTTTTGCAATGCCAGGTCGATCAAAAAATTGACGACCAAGCTCAATGACGGCCTCAGTGCCTCTCTCGGTCGCTGGCTGTTCATAAAGCAACTTCCTGAAATTCGAGGCCCCTTCAATGCCGGCAGAGTACCAGGTAAGGAATTTTCTCAATTGAACGCCGACATAGAAGTCTGAGAAGCACTGTTTTAAAAGTTCAACATGCCTGGAGATGAGCTTCCAGTAAGTCCAATCCTCGACCCGGCCACGCCCAGCGCCCGTAAGTTCGCTGATCTGAAGAAATAAAAACGGATCCCGCAAAGCCCCGCGCCCAATCATCACTGCATCACACCCGCTTTCGCGCAGGCGTTGCACGGCGTGCTCGGCAGTCAGAATGTCGCCATTGCCGATGATCGGGAGAGGTGATTTTTCTTTCACTCGCGCGATGAGGTCCCAATCGGCCGATCCTTCATAACCTTGAGCCCGCGTGCGACCATGAATCGCAACCCAAGTCACTTTTGCTTCAGCCGCGGCATGAACGCATTCAGAAGCATTGATGCTGCAAGCGTCCCAACCGGTGCGAATCTTAATAGTAAGGGGAATTTGGATCGAAGCCCGAACTTGAGCAAGCGTCTTATAAAGAACCATCGGATCTTTCAGCATCGCCGCGCCGGCGCCCTTGCCCACGACCTTTGGCACCGGACATCCAAGATTGATGTCGACGAAGTCGACTCCCCTGGTCTCAAGTTGTCGAGCCGCCTGCGAAAGGTGGTCTGCATCTTCGCCAAAAATCTGCAATCCCACTGGGCGCTCTTCCTCAAAGTACTGGCAAAGCTCTAAGGTTTTTCTTCCGCCGTACTGAAGGCCTGTGGCTGAAATGAGCTCGCTCACCGCAAGGCCCGCTCCCACCTCGCGCATGAGCCTGCGAAACGGGGCATTCGTGATTCCCGCCATGGGAGCCAGAATGTAAGGAAAATCAATGTTGTGGGGTCCTAACTTAAGGGGCATAGAGCGCCCAGTTTTAATTCATTTGATCGAAATACTCAAATTAAATTGATTGATACCTTGAATGGCTGCCTGCCGATTGAACTCTCAAAAACCCCGTGGGCATGCAACCACCTCTTTTGTCTTTTTTCGTTAGATTCTTTGACCTTGAATATGGTAGCGCAGTGGATCATTTCACCGGTGCGGTATAGAAGGTTTTTTAGAAATTGGGGTATGTTTGAGAATGAGTTCTTATTGGCATTCTTTTAAGAATGCTCTTCTTCTTTTTTCATTTTTGCTTTTCCAAAACACTGGCAGCGCTCAAGAAGAGGGTTCCGCCGGGCCGCGAAACCGTCTTTACAAGCCTGAACTTGCGACTCCGATAGCGGCCTCTGAGCTGACTCAGGTTGAGGAAGGCATAAGTTTCGTCGTTCGGGCTTACCGCCAGGCCAAACCCATTGATTGCAACCACTTCGTCGGAGCCTTCGCGCTTGAACACCTCAAACTTCCGCAATACGACTGCGTGGCTAGAGATCTCTTCAACAACGTGCTTGACGTTCTCTTCGTTGAAGAAAGTGGAGAGCGAAAAAACCTCAGATTTATTCGAGAGCATTTGAGCGTTAAAACCATCGTTCTCGAACTCTACGATGATTCCTCAAACCATTGCACGCGTGGCAAGCCTCTTCGGAATAGCGAGTCAGGAAAATTTCGACTCACCCAAGAAGGTCTTAAGATCTCGGCAAAGTACAGCGAGGTATCGAAGGTTTTTCACCGAACAGAAGATGCGACTGAAAAGCCATCATGCTTTGTCGCCGAGTCTAGAGCGCTCAAAGCTCAGCTGAAGCAGTGGCGCGAAAATGGCGCTCCCCAGGTGTTGCTTCCTTTAGATCGGCTGAAGCTGAAGGAGTGAGCGAGCAAGCAAGAAGCTCTATAGCCGCAGGTGCGGTATTCGATATCCGGCAGCTTGGCCGGCGGAGCCACGGAAGATGCAGGGAAACCTTCGCACAATAACAACACAATTGCCTATGAGAAACACCGCAAATTAAAGCATGTGTTTTGCGCGCAAGTCTTTCAATACTTCGATCAGCTCATCTGCCTTACGACGTGTCAACGCGGTGGGCTCGACATAACGATACAAGAGGCGCCCGTTTTTTCCGACGATGAATACGGCGCGGCTCACTCCACCCAACATCAAAAGCGAATTGCAACCGTAAGCCTTGGCTACTTCTTTCTTGGGATCACTGAGCAATCGGAAAGAGAAATCATACTCTTTCGCAAACTCAGCATGTGACTCAGACGGATTGCCGCTGATACCCACGATCTGGATACCAAATTGATTGAATGCTTCGAGGTTATCGCGGTAGTTGCACAGCTGTTTGGTGCACACCATCGTGAAGTCACCTGGGTAAAACACCAATAAAGCAGGCCCGCCTCGCAGAATGTCCGCAAGTTGAACCTGTTGCCCGTTTTGGTCTTTCAAACTGAACTCAGGCACCTGTGTGCCGATCGCAATCCCTTGAACAGCCATCTGAAACCCATCCTAGCGGCGTTTTGCACCGCCCATAAATTGCATCTCTCTGACGAGAACCCCGACTTCAGAACGGCTTACGCCGTCCCAGTCGCGTAAATTCATCCTAACAACGGCTTCGTGCCCGTCATCGCCGCCATGTCATCAACTTCCTTCGGCACGCCCGAAGTCAATACCTCACAACCCTCTGGCGTGATCAGAACGTCGTCTTCAACTCGAATTCCGATGCCACGATACTTATCGGGGACCTGGTTGTCATCGAAAAGCACATAAAACCCAGGCTCGACGGTAAACACCATTCCAGGCTGAAGTTTCCTCGGTTGACCATCGGTCTGATAGAGCCCCACATCGTGCACGTCCATGCCGAGAAGATGTCCTGTGCCATGCGGATAATAACGTTTGTAGGCGAGGGTCTCGACGAGCTTCTTGCGATCACCGCTTAAGAACTTCAACGTGACCATTGCGTCGGTCAATTCCTCGACCGCGAAATTGTGGATGTTCACAAGCGTAGCACCCGGCTTGGCCATCGCGACGCACTCTTTTTGGACTTTGAGCACGATGTCGTAAAGCTCGCGCTGAGGAGCCGTCATTTTTCCATTCACCGCGAACGTGCGCGTGATGTCTGAGGTGTAATAATCGCATTCAGCCCCGGCATCGAGCAGCAGCAAATCGCCATCTTCAAGACGCCTGCTGTTTTCGATGTAATGCAGGATCGTCGCATTATGACCGCTTGCAACGATTGAGTTGTAACCCATCCTCGTTGCACCATGAAATCGGAAGAAGTATTCAACCATGGCCTCGACTTGATACTCATAGAGCCCAGGTCTGCAGCGCTGAATGATTTCGCAATGAGCATTTGCGGTGATCTGGCTTGCTTTACGCAAACGGTCTATTTCATCTGGGCTCTTCAAAAGACGCATTTCGCCCAAGATCTCATGAGGATCATAAATGGGCAGCAATCCGCGCCCCGAACGCCCAAATCCTTTTCGATGGTCCTCGATCATCCGCGGGATTTTCGCGTCAAGGTACTCGACACCGTTGTAATTCAACGTTTTATGCAATCCATAATAGACACGCTCGGCACCATGCAAAAGCTTTGGCATCTGCGCATCGAAATCATCCACTGAATAAGAACGGTCCGCGCCTAACTTTGAGACCGCTCCGTCAACCCCTGTGCGATAACCAGTCCAAATTTCCTGCGCCAAGTCTTTCGGGCGGACGAACAAGATAAATTCTTTTTTCCCGCCTACCGCTCTGAAAACCGCGATTGCATCGGGCTCTTCAAATCCAGTGAGGTAATAAAAATTCGAATCTTGCCTAAACTTGAAATGAACGTCGTTGTTTCGAACCAACTCAGGATGAGCCGGAATAATCGCAACTACATTCTCAGCGCCTTTTAAAAGCTCTGAAAAAAAATGCTGTCGGCGCGCCGCGTAAGGAATAGATCTCAGTTTTTCAGTTGAATTCGCCATAGTGACTCCTTAGCAAATGCGCTATAAAAAGACTAGGTTCTGTCAAACTCAAGCCGCATCTAGGAGAAAGCCATGTCACAAAAAAGCCGACCAAACTTGATCATTTGGGATCTCGATGGAACACTGGTAAATAGCCTGCCCTCAACCTTAAACGCATTCAATGACGGACTTGAGCCCTATTTGGGGCGGCGCATGACTTTTGATGAAATCATGAGCCATTTCGGGCCTTCTGAAGAAAAAATCATCGCCAAAATCGTCGGAGAAGAACTCGCCGATGAGTGCTACCAGAAGGTACTGGCCTCAACCGCGCAACGCTTGAGTGATGTGATCCCCCATGACGGCATTTTAGACGCCCTCGATGAGATCAAAACGTTGGGTTACCGTTTTGGAATCTTCACCGGACGCGGACGCAAGACCACCGACATTATCTTGGATCATTTAGGCCTGCGCTCGAGATTTGAGGAAATCGTCACCAACACCGAGGTCGAGCACAACAAGCCTCATCCTGAAGGCATTTACAAAATTTGCAAGAAAACCGGAATTCCACCATCTCAGGCGATTATGGTTGGAGATTCGCCCATGGACATCCAAGCAGGGCGCACGGCGGGCACGCTCACCGTGGGTTGCGCGTGGGATGAACTTGCAGACCGCGATGCACTAGGAAAAGCAAACGCGAATCATGTCTTGAACCATCCGTCTGGTTTCAGTGCTTGGCTCACTGAACGGTAACGCTTAGGTGTACTAAATTTCCTGCTGGCGGCGTTGAGGGCGGGAGAGGTGGCATCGGAGGCCTGTCCGAAAGGAACTCAGGCACAGCGGATGTTCTCATCGGTTGCGATGGCGGCGGCAACGCGACATCGCCCGTAAGAAGATTCGAAAGATTGGCAAGCGCCTGGGTGGGTTGTCCTCGAGAACCCGTGGTCGGAGTTAAACTGACGGCGCCCGTAAAGGTATTGTCTTCCGCTTTGACCGAACCCAAAAAAGACTGCACTTGCTCTGCGCTGACTTTTACGATCGAAGGAGAAGTACTGGCTTCACCCGTTGAGCCGGTTGCTGTCGATGCAGACGATGAGGCCACGGTCTGGGTCGGCGATTGTCCGCTAAATGCCGCCGGAGTCGCAACGATCATCTGGCCAGCGCCAACGGTTATTGGTGGACCTCCGGCGGGCGGTGTAACCTGCACCACCCCTGAAACCACGATCAGCGCAGTAGGCGAACTTTGCGCTGCGCCTGGACTCGATGGACCTGGCGCAGCAACGATAAATTCGGTTCCACGTACCCCCATCACCGCGTCGGCCGATCGCACTTCAACTTTTCCCCCGGGTCCTACCTTCTTTGTCACCAGGCCGCGAATTTTTCCATACAAAATCGAAAATGTTCCTGTGCGATTCTCGACGTCTTTCAACGCATAGTCGCTCACCTTAAGCGCGCTGTCGGCACCCACATCCATGATCGATTGGTCCGTGAAAAGAAGTTTGGCGGAAGAATTTTTTCCAGTCTTGATGATATCTGAGTTGAGAATAAGATCATTGGGGTTTGCAATGCGCCCTTTTTCATCGACGCTCTTTGCGATTCTCACGTCACCGTTCACCATCGCAAGGCGACCCGCTTCGGTCTCGCCAAATGCCAGATCGCCGCTACCCAAGAAAAACACGGCCAAGGCCGTCGAGACCAGCAATCTTGAGAAGATTTTCGTTCTTTTCCTGTGTGCCATAGTACTTTAGAATAAGACCCTGTGATTTAAGGGGCAATAGATTTCATTGATTGCGCGGGACTAAATTTTCTACCCAAAAGGGGGCGGTTTACTTGACCAAGAAATACAGTACCAGGGGCATCGTATTTTGGTTTACCCTGCTTGGCTTCTCTGCTCATGCGGCCCCAAATACTTCAGAAATTGAAGTAATGCAGGCCTCAGCCACCTTGCAGTACCATTCGAAACAACATGCCCTTTGCAAAACAACCATCCAAAAAATCTTGCAGCAAGACCCCAACAACATCAATGCCCTTGAACTGCTCGCTCTTACCCAACGCGCTTTGAATGAGGAAGAAGAAGCAGCCAAAACTTACGTGCGCCTGGCGCAAGTGGGACCGCCTCCCAAAAAGGCCGCCTATCGATTCGAGCTAGGCTCTCTTCGATACAAACAAAAAAAATTCCCCCAAGCGCGCAGGCATTTTGAGCTCGCCGCCAAGGGAAATTTCAATCCCGGCACGAGCCATTTTTTCCTCGGAGTGATGAACTTCAGCTCGAAGGCCTGGAGGAAAGCGCGTCACCATTTCACGGCCTCGCTCACCTACTCTGACGGGCAGAGCATGGCGCCGGTAACGCGCTATTATTTGGCCAATACTTACACTCAGCTCGGAAAAACCGAATCGGCGGCCCGCAATTATTACACTTCAACAAAAGAAATCGATGAAAAAGCAACGACCTCAAATCAGGGCATTGATTCTTTGACCGGCGATGTTCGAAAAAACGCTCTTAAAGAGCTCAAGAACCTTGATCAAAATCAGAGCTTCGCGACTTTAAGCATGCTCTCGCAATGGGACAGCAACGTTCAAACCAATCCCTCTGATGTCAACAATCCGGTCGCCGCTTCAAGCCAGCGCTCGCTTAAAGCCGTCTTCAGCGCAGCCCTTGGCCACTCGACTTCTCCGACGCGAACCCTTCAGATCACGCCAAGCTATCGCTTTTTCACGAATTACAATCTTCATTACCTTGCCACCGACTTCAATTTCATGAGCCATACGCCAGGGGTTTATATCTTGTACAAGCCCTACACGCGCTTCTCAGGCGGGATCAAAGCCGAAGGCACGTTTTCAATGAAGAACACGCTCACTGAAACTGACGACAGACGAGCCATGAAGTACCGCAAGTTCAGCCTTACCGGAGATATCGGACCCGTGGCCAAATACGAACTAACGCCTCGCATTATTTTGGGGGCCGAAACGACTTGGAGGCCCAAGAAGTTTTACCAAGACCCTCTCACTGGTGACACCAGGCGCACCGGTGGCGGCGTCTTCGGCAGGCTCAGCTCGGAATTCATCTCGGAATTCAATTGGTGGAACCCTCTGCTCTATTTCAGTTACGAATGGGATCATCCGGCTGGGAAAAACTTTCGATACCGCGCCATTGGCGCAGGCGTTTCAAACCCCGTTCCCATTACAGACAAATTCACGGTCACGGGTGTTTTTGATCTGCTGGGAAGCGACTACTACGAAACCAAGAATCCTAAACGCGATGACTTCCTGTTGTCGTACAGGGCTGTGGCCTCTTACCTGATCAACAACAACTGGAGCGCCACCGCCGATGTTGGCTATGTCGACAACCAATCGACCGTGCTCACGAGCTTCAAATACAACCGCATCCTGGTTTCAGGCGGGGCGACGTACTCGTTCTAATTCTGAGGTCTTTCGCTACAACTTCCAAGCCAAGCCGCCCAAGATCTGAAACTCGCGCGGGCTTGCTCCGTTGAAATCATCTGAGATATTATTGAGTCCGTGAAGATAACGCACCTCAAAATCTAAGAAGTGGTCAGAGGCCAAGATCGCCGCAAGCCCGGCTGAAGCGACTATGCTCGACGAAGCAGTTCGCGGATCACCAGGGCCGCTTACGATCAGTTCCGGCTGATACCCAATGCCGACTTCGACATCCAAACTCTTCTCGACCTCAAGCGGCAACTTTAGCAGCAGAGGAATCGCGATCGAATCATAGTTTTTCGGGGTGTTTACTCCGCCTCGGATGATCCACATCAGACCGACCTCAAATCGCGGCACTTCATAGATGAATTTTAACGCAGCCCCAAAAGTGAATCGCATCGTCGATTGCACGTTTACGGTCGCGCTAGGAGTTTTGATCGGGGTGTAACCGGTGATCTGAGGGCCCAGCTTGAACCCGAATCGCAACTCCTGCTCACCAAAAACATCTTGATGGTATTTGGGCTCTTCACCAGAAGTCTTGTCGCTTTGTTGGCCCTCTTCTTCGGCGAAAGCACATAAGCTCAGAAAAAGGACCGCCAAAATTAAACCCAGTTTCGTCTTTTGGAAATTCAAGCGTATCAAAGACCCGTCCTTGATTTTAAGAACTGCAATTGAGGGTTGGTAAAGGGCCCGGCCTCGCTCACAAGCCCGCTGAGCTTGAGCACCGCTTTTCTGCCCGCCGAAACTTTCACTTTTTCATTGGTGAATGTGTTCATGATCTCTACCACGCCCTTCGCCACTTGAATCGAAAGGTCACGTTCACCGACAAGTTGCACCAAATAAAAATCGGCCGGTTCAAAGACCTGTAGCAACGCATTAGCCGTCTTGATCGAGAAAATCTCGAATTTCTCGACCTCAGGCGCCGTGATACGGACCACACCGTAGAAAAACCTAAAGATCGTCTCATCAAAGACCTGCTCAGTGACGCGCCCCACAATGGCTGGGCGAGGCTTAAAACGCAGGCGCTCAACCCCAAAAGACGTGTGCTCACCCATTTCAAGGTAAGTTTCATCTTTAAATCGAACATGCAGCCTGCTGTCTTTGGTGATGAGACGATCGCGCTCAAAAAGCCGCATCCCCAGCGCTACTCCTGCCTTCATGAGCCTGCCGGGCCTCTCGCACGAACTCACCCCCGCCGTCTTTTCCACGATCCCTATTACCGCGAGATTTTCTTTCTCTTCGTGATTGGCTTCAACGCGCGTTGTTTCGATTTTTCGTTCCCGGGCTGAGGCGGAGTCAATTTGAACCGCTAAGATTCCTACTAGCGCAACTAAAGAAATACACTTTATTCTGCGATTCATATATTAGATAAATAATACCAACGAAAACTTTAGATCAGAAATGTATACTCCGAATTGTGATATTTTTTGGGTGGGAAGCTACCCGTATAAAGACGCCCGAACCGCCTGTCGACGAGTAGCTAAAAACTCATTGATGCTACCTCATTGGCCGCAACTCCCTAAACGCTCAAAAAAAGAGAGATTCCTAGAGCAAACCGTCTCAGCCCTCGTGCACCCCGGCTCAGACGCTTTTCCCCGCGGATCGGCCTCAGGGTGGAGCCAGATGTGGCATGCAATGAAAGATTCCAGGGGGAGCTATTACAAGACTCAGGTGGCGGGCCCCATCACTTTGTTCGGAAAGTTCCACGGCTCAGGTTCGAAGGGAGCTCAAAAACTTCTCGAGAGCATCTCACTCTGGCTGCGCCACGCTTACTGGCAGATTGAAGAAATCAAAGACCATGGGCTTAAGCCCATCTTGGTCTTGGATGAACCTCTATTGCCGACTTTCATGGGCCCCTTAGGTTCAGAGCGTGCGAAAAGAACCCTCAAACTTCTCCGTTCGATCGTCAAAAGATTGCGTCGTCGGGGCGCCTTAGTAGGAGTGCATTGCTGCAACCGCATCTCTCCCTCGCTTTTGATTGATATCGGCGTTGATCTGATCCACTTTGACGCTTTTTACTTTCCGACGCAAATCATACAAGCCAGGGAAGAACTTCGGCGGTTTATGAAGGATGGCGGAGTCGTGGCGTGGGGCATCATCCCGACAAATGAAACGCTGACCTCGGAGCTGAAAGGAAAGCTTGAGAAAAATTTCGCGGGTATACTCGAATTCATGGAATCCCGCAACCTGCCACTAAAGTCGGTTCTTGCTCAAAGCATGATCTCGCCCACCTGCGGGACGGGTTTTCTAACGGTTGATCAAAACGAAAAGATCGTGGACTTCGCAAATAGCCTCTCGCTCGAAATGAAAAAACGCTACAAACTTGGCAAATAGCTGCGCGCTTTAGAGGCCTAGGACTGTGCTAAACTTGATCAAGTGCAGGCCGACATCAAACCCTCATCCCAACGCCGCAAGTACATCCTAGTCACATGCTTTTTTCTTTGCCTGATCTTGACCCTTGGTGCGTATTTCTTGTGGACTCGCCTCAGCGCACAAATGGTTTTGGCGTGGTTCATCAAAGAAACCGGAGCCCCCATTCAGCTCAAGTCCGCAAGTTGGGACGTCAGGATCTCTGAGCTCTTCAAGGGAAAGATCCGAAATTTAAAAATCGACCTGTTTTACGAACCGCTCGACACATCCTTTAAAATAGAAACCCCAGTCAACTTTGTTCATCAACAGAATCACTGGTCGATCCAGTTGAAACCCCTGCTCAAGACCGGAAACCTTCCAGCGGCCAAAGGCTCCATCGACCTTCAACTTGATATCGAGCGCAAGGGCTCAAAAGCGCAGGCACACGGCGCCGAGATCACCTTCCGACTCCACGAAGTAGCCCCTCTTTTGCTCACCCCGGAACGTGACGTCACGATTGCAATCGCGCGCTGGCAGCTCGACGGCGACCTCACCTGGGACCCCTTGAACCAAAACAAAGCTGAAAGATTGTATTCAGAACTCACGCTCACATTAGGCGGCATCGAGGCCGACCTCGGCGGGATTTCGTTGAGAGAACCTCAACTCAAATTTGACTCTCGACTTCATTTTGCCGGTCAGAACCTTGAAACTGTGGATATTTCCGTGGATAAGCCATTCCAGCTCAGCGCGACCGGCAAACTCACCGACGGCCATCTCAAAACACGCGTGAGTTTTAAGGCATCTTTGGATGAACTGCTCAACAAACGCATCATCAAATGGCTTGAACCCAAAGCTCCTGATCTCTTTCTCGCAAAGGCATCGGGCACGCTTGGCATCACGGGTACGATCGATAAGCCACCTGGCAAGGAGCTAGCTGCACAAGGAAATGTAAAACTCATCGCCGAGAAGATCAGCGTTCCATTAAAAAAACTCAAAGTCCAAAACCTCAAGCTCACCGCGCCACTCAAATACCCAGCCGATGCCAACTGGGGAAGACTCTTGGTCGAGCTCATTGAATTCAATTCGGTAAAAATCAAGAACATCGACCTTACCACTCGCCTTACTCCAACCGGCATTGACCTCACGACCGAAGATGCAAGCGGAACTGATCGACCCATCCGGCAATCAGTTTGGGGAGGGATCGTTGATATCTCGAATCTATACTCTCACATCGGGAAAGACTCTGAGCTGGTTGCAGCCGTTTTTGGAGGACCTTTCAAGATCTCAGAAATCCAGCGCGACCTTTGCATTTTTCCAAACCGACCTGTCTCAGGCTCTCTGAGCTTCACCTATCCGCAGATCGTTCACGACCAAGATTCTCTCAAACTCGTGGGTGACCTGAATCTGACGGTATTCAATGGAACGGCACACATCGGAGATCTGAATTTGTTTTTGAAGGGCAAAAACCCGCGCCTGAGCTTCAATCTCGACTGGAACGACCTTGACCTTCATTCCATCGGCCAGTGGACGGGAATCGGCGACATGCGTGGAAGCCTTGATGGTTTGTTTTCAAAAGCGAACTTCGCGCTCACGCCTCTAGGGCCCGTCCCCCTCTCGTATGAACTCACGGTGAAAGGGCGAGAACGCAGCGGCAAGAAAATCAGTTTCTACGGCCGCGCAGTAGACAGCATTCTTGAACTGCTTGGCAGCAGAAAAACAGAGATGCCCTGGTATGCCGCCGGGATCTTGGAAATCACGATGCTCTGGCGCAACCTCATGCCTTCAACGGTGGAATACATGGGTTTTAAAGCGGTTTCGAATGGAGATTGGACTGAGCTAAGTACTTTTGACCCACCAGATGCCAAAAAACATTACATGCTCTACGGAACTACGTTTACAATACCTTTAGAAACACATGGTTATTACCCAGTGCGCTTAAAGAGCGCAGCTTTTCAAGGATGGCTCTGGGGAATGATTGAATACTTCAAAGGGAGATTCAAAAATGAAGCAAGCTCGGGTGAAAAGGAATGCAAGCCTCTTTGGTAAAGGTTTCGGTTTGCTCGCTGCGCTGGCCTTAATCAGCTGCGTTACCGTGCATGTGAACTTTCCTGAAAGCGCTGTTCAACGCGCAGCAGATGATTTTGTTCGCGATCTCTATGGATCACCCGCTTCGGTGGCCCAAACGGATGAAGCCAATGCTGCAGATGAGGCCGCGGGCGTAAAGAAATCAGTGAAGAAGAGCACGCCCAAGAAACAAGGCAAGGTCCCGGCGGCGGCCGCTCCGGCTAGCAACTCTCCCTCAACCCCGAAAAAAGACTCAACCCAACCTACGAGCTGGATTTTCGAAGTTTTCGTTTCATCTGCTTATGCAGGACCAGCCTCCAAGCCCAAAGAAATCACTCTAGACGAGAACCTCTACAACGCAAAAGCGCAGGGCCATTACAAAGCGATGAAGGGCCGCGCCTCTAAAGTCGTTTCATTGAAACAAGCTGGGCTGGTTTGCGAGCAGTCTGATGGAACGCTCAAGGAAACCTCAGACGATGATGAGGTCAAAAAGTTCATAGAGACCGAAAACTCGGATCGCAGAGGATTTTACAGCGAGGTCTCGAAAACCACCGGCCAAGACGCCCAAGCCATTTATGGCAAGAAGATCAGAGACTCAATGCCAAGCGCGGCATGCAAATAAGAGTTTTAGAGCGCGTGATGAAATTAAACCTCGCTGCGACTGGCTACAGATTTAAATGACGCGCGTTTTTCTAGAGGCCACAGAGACTACTTTAGAGGGCTCACTCTCTCATTGACCGCCGGCCCGACTCTTGCACCCCCGCAAATGCGTTTCGAACCATAAGGGGGCTCTATGGGTAGCTTTGTGCTCGGCTCAAAGATTCTTGGTGTTTTGATCATCGTATTCACCATGCAAATTGCGCAAGCCGAAGATCGTCAACCGCGAGAGGCGTGCGTGAAACGGTCTCAAGCCGACTACGCGCCACATCGCAATATCTTTGACCATCTTCCCCGCATCAGACCCGGCGCCAACAATTCTGAGATTACCCCCAAGCCCATTGCCAAGCCCGATAGCCCTGTGCGAGTCATTATTGGATTTCGCGAAGGGTTTTCTACTTTTGCAGAAGACTCAAGTTTTCAAGGCAAAGTGATTCATGAGCTGCCTCTGATAAATTCAGTGGCGGCGGAATTGCCTCGAAGCGCGCTCGATCAACTTCTTAGAGATCCCAATATTCGACTTGTCGAAATTGATGCGGAAGTTCACGCTTTCCCCATTGAAACGATTATCGATTCGGATCGTAGCCCGTCCCAACCGCAAACCATCCCTGACGGAATCTCTCGAGTGAAGGCGCCCCAGGCGTGGCCCCGCACAAAGGGCAAGGGTAGCATCGTGGCCATCTTAGATACCGGTATTGATCGCACTCATCCCGATTTAAAAGACCGCGTGATTGGCGGGAAGAATCTCAATGCCTCTGATCCAGATCCTGAGGCGTGGTACGACGGCGCTGGTCATGGCACTCATGTCGCGGGCACGATCGCAGCCTCTCACAACGGAATAGGCGTGGTCGGAATTGCTCCGGAAGCATCATTGCTTGCGGTTAAGGTACTGAGCGACAAAGGCAAAGGCTCTTACAGCGACATCATCGCAGGAATCGAATACGCGCTTGAGGCAAAAGCCCATGTGGCGAATTTGAGTTTGAGCGGAACCGTCACTTCCAAGGCATTACAAGAAGCCATGGAGAAAGCCCATTCTAGCGGGATGTTTGTCGTGGCAGCTGCCGGAAACCGCGGGGAACAACCAGGCAATCCGCCTGTTTTTCCAGGCTCGTATCCTGAAGTGGTCGGCGTCGGTGCGATCGATCGCCAAGAGATTCGAGGAGGCTTCAGCTCGTACCACAAATACGTCGCTTTGAGCGCTCCAGGTGTTCAGGTGCAGTCAACGATTCCAGAGCAAGGTTACGCAAGGATGAGCGGCACAAGCATGGCGGCCCCACACGTCGCAGGAGCGGCTGCGCTTTTACAATCGCTTGAGCCATGGAAAGCGAGCGGCTTGAAAGACGCGAAACGAAAGATTGTCTGCGCAAGCTCTGATCTCTGGCCAGAGGGCCGTGATGTTTGGACGGGCCGAGGCCTTCTGAACATCGAGCGAGCGCTTTCTGAGGATCCCAAGAATTGCGATTATCTTGAAGAGGAAGAAAGCATGGCTTCTCTTCCTCAACCCACACGCAAGGCAGAGCCATCGCCAGAGACCGTCGCGGTTTACGTGAAACACACGGCGTTCAATCTGGTGAACGATGACGACGATCGAGCGCTGGTTGTGACCTTGAAGCTTGTGAATCAAAAGCAAGAACCACAGCGCGGCCTTGAAGTCGTGAGCGAGATCATGGAGCGCGAAGTGGGCCCGCTGGGTTATGCGCGCGCCAAGACGAACTCGCGTGGCGAAGCACGGTTCATATTGACGGGCTTCGACTGCGGCCGCTACATCACCCGAGTGCGATCCGTTTCACACAAGGATTTTTCGCCGAAGTACGGACAACCCGAAGCTGAGGTGGATGCGGGCGATTATCGTGACGAAGATTTTTTGCGGTGAACTGGAGAAATTGTGCGTGCTTTATAGAGCCGCAACAGATTCAAAACAGGCCCTGCTGTCAGACATTACCTGATGACCTCGGGCAAAAAAGATCTTTTCATGAATATAATTTGAAATATTTGCCATAGACGCGGGAAACAGCAAAGGCCATGCCAGCTTTGGCGAGTCCTATCTTCAGGGCATAGAATCAACCGTTGATCAGTTTTAGGCGCGTTGCAAACAACGACGATATCGAAATCATGCTTCAGCTCATGCCTTTGTACTATGGGTATGATGATCCTGAATAGCCTGCTTTAAACCATTCCCTCTATTTTACAAAATTCTGGGAATGGCAAAATCTCAACCTGTTTCATTGGACTGGTATGCCGTGATCCTTGATGAACTTGGTAGAACTTTGGAATACTTGTGCGTTCCAAAAAATAAGGGATATGAGGCGCTAGTGACTTTTCTCCTGTTTTACATTCAACAGCAAAAATCGGTTTACCTTCTTTCAGCACCACAAAATCTATTTCTCTTTTGTCGATATCTCTGAGGAAACGAAGTTCCATCGAATATCCTTCATAATCTTCCTGATAATGACAGTACTTCAATAAATGACTAGCCACCAAGTTTTCAAAGCGAGCGCCGGGTGACTCAATGGAACTCCAATCCCATAAATATAATTTCTGTTCCTTCTTAACGGCCCGAATTTTTGATGTACCATAAGGCGATACGCGAAAAGAAAAGTAAAGATTTTCCAAAATCTCCAGCCAACGTTTAGCGGTTTTAAAATCAATTTCAAAGGTCTGAGAGAGATTTTTAATCGATAGAATAGATCCAACACGCCCTGGTAATGCCTCGGCTAATCTTTGAATCAATGTCAGTTCTTGTACGCGTTCAAGATCTCGCAAGTCTTCTCGAATCAAACGATCCAAGCGTTGCCTATTCCATCGACGCAATGTGCGCTCGCTTTGTTTCAAAAAGGGTTCAGGAAATCCGCCAAATTTCAACAAGACATTGAGTCCGTCTTTCGGAAAGCCCAACTCCGGCAGAGAAAAAGGATGTAATCGATAATAATGATACCGACCTAAAAGGGAATCACCCCCTTTGCGATAATGATCCAATCGAGCAGAGCCTGTGACTAGAAAAGAGTGTAAGTGTTTTTGCGTATCGAAAAAACCTTTCACTAGGTTTCTCCATTTTGCATACTTGTGAATTTCATCCAAGATGACCAATCGTTCTTGGGGTGACCAGTTTTTAGAAAGGATTCTTTCTCGAGAATCCACATCATCCCAATTCAGATAGGCGGCTTTTCCTGCTTTGATTAAAGATTGAGAAAAGGTGGTTTTGCCGACCTGCCTTGGCCCACCTAGAAATACCATTTTTTCGGTGAGATCCTGAAGAACGATTTCTTTAAGATATCTGCTTACGAGTAAAGTAGACATATATCCACTTTACTCGCGAGTAAAGTGGAGTCAAGTCCATTTTACTCGCACCATTGATAAGGAAAACTTTCCCCACTCCCCTTGAGCTTCACGCCCTAAAAATGATTTAGGCTAGCTATAGCCATCTTGGTTAGTGCTCAGCGGAGGTTCGAGTGATGTTACAGGTGGAAGGCGCAATACTGAACGAACCGTTTACCCTATAGTACCCGTACAATAGAGAATTGAAGCCGTGGTGATTTCCGCCCCTCCAAACTCTCCCAAAAGAGCCCATCAATTACTTCGCCATGAAAATGGCAACAATCATGACCAGAACCATCGCTGGCAAGTAATCGCCGATCGGGATCTTCTTCAAGCCCGCGACCTTCAGGCCGATCATCGCGACCAAAACGCCGCCTACCCCTGAGATGTCGTTGAGCACATGAGGAGACGAAAGAACCTGAAGCTTTGACGACAAGACTGCAATCGCACCCTGATAAAAAAACACCGGGAACGCTGAAAACGCTACACCGATGCCATAAATCGACGCAAAAGTAATGCTGATGATGCCGTCGAGCAGCGCTTTGGTATAAAGAATCTCGTGATTGCCCATGATGCCAGACTGGATCGAACCCACAACCGCCATCGCACCCGTACAATAGAGAATCGAAGCCGTAGTAAAGCCTGCACCAAACTTGCTTTCCCTCGCCTTTGAAAACTTCTGCTGCAGTTTCAACGCAAGCCTCTCGACGTTGAGTTCGAGCTTTAAAAGAGTGCCAATCACCCCGCCCAAACTCACGCAAGCGACGACCACGAGAACATTTTCAAACTGAAGAGCCATTTTCAGGCCTAAAACGAGGGTACAGATCCCAAGGGCTTCCTCAAGCCTGCGGCTTATGGCATCCGAAACAAGTTTCTTAAAGAAGAGCCCGAGTAATGTACCGATGATAATTGAACCTGCATTGACGAGCACGCCAGACATTTTGAACTCCAAATAGAAAAACTAAATCACACGAGACATGGCGCAACATACATGGTCATGCGATTAGAGTCAAAAGCGGCCTCTAGAGCGCCTCTTTGATCTGGCCCGCTAGTTTTTGAACTTGGTCGTAGCGCTTCATCTCGACCCATTCTGACGGGAAGTAATACTCGCGTTTCGCCGTTCGAACCACGACACCGCGGTTGCGGTGCAAGGTGCTCGTCTCGGGATCGTAGTCTTGCACGAGATCAGGGCTTCGTTTGGTGCTGGTTGATGGGCTCACCATCACGCGAACCTCAGGGTAGCTTCGAAACTCATCTTCTAAAAAACTCAGCAGGTATTCTAGAGTTTGATCCATGGCACCTTTATAAACGAAGACTAGCGGTAATCACTAGCCGATTTATTCGTTTGCAATCAAGCTCTTCCACGGACCAGCAACAAAAGAGCACTATGACTTCAGAGAAATTCTGGCAAGTTGTGGAAGGTTATCGAAGTCGGAATCCCGGTCAAACAGCACTAAATTATGCTGCAATGTCACTGCAGCAATCCAAAGATCGTTGGTCGGGATGGGCCTGCCTTTCTTCCTCAAGTAAGCATAAAGATCAGCATAGAAAAAGGTAGTTTGCTCGTCTGGTTTAAGTACATATACGCCTTCATTATTGAGAAACTTCGTAAGCAGGCGTTCGTTCTTTTCACGAGAGCTTCCACATGCGAAACCAGCACGTTGCTCAGCTATGACAACAATAGGAACATAGATTTCCGCGACATTCTCGATAACCTCAACAACGCCTGGAACTCCCCTGCAGAAATCAGTGTAGCGATTTGAATCTAAGACGACTTTCATGACGTATTGTCCTATTCCCTTAGAGAGCGGTCTCATCACTTCCAGAGATCCGAGTCCACCTGCCGCTGAAGCCTGATTTCTTGTTCAATCCGGGCAGCCTCTTTATCAGACAACGAACCAATGATTTCGCTAAAATCACGCTTTGGCGCCAAATTCACCTCAGCGCCGGCTGCAAGCGCCTCTAAAGCGACTTGATTGAAACTTTTGCGTGTTTCACGAACCCTTTTTTTGAGAATCTGATCGACCTTTTCAGGAATATTTCGGATCGTATACTGTCGTGCATTCTTTTTCATGTATACAGTATATCATATAAATGCATACAAAGGCAAGAACTTTAAACCCAATGGTGAATGCTTTTGCTTTTCAACCTTATTTGCCGGGCTCATGAAAATCACGGATTTTGAATAAAAATTAGAGAAATTCCTTGCCCTGACCACTAAATATAGTCTATTTACGATCTATGCTGGGGAGTAAGGCAATATCAATCTTGGTTTCACTTTTTATAAGCTCATCAGCGATGTCTGAGCCAGTTTGTGAAACTCAGCTTCTTGTCGAGTCAGGGCGATCTGTCCAAGTGATTGAAAAATCAAGCTTCGAACTTGCTCCTGGCCATTTTGTCGGCAAAGTATTGACTCGAATGCCTATTGAAACCCTTTCTGATAATAGACCCTCATTCAAAGTCATAAACCCAGAAGGCGGGCTCATGGAATGGCCCGGCGGCAGCAATTCGATGAACTACACAAGGCTAAGAGCGGTCTTTGAGCGCTCTCCAGGATTCGCACAGACTTATCATTTCTTCGCCATACGAACAGCCAATGGCGTCTTTCATGAGAAGTACCTTGATCTTGAAGCCATCAATGCCTTGATTGACGAGCTTCGAAAAAGGGGCGATCCGTTTGCGCCAGCGACAATGTTTGAACAAGTCGACAAGGGCCTCGAGGCCGTAGAATATCTTGCATTGCGCTCTAGGAAGCGGGCTCCCTACGCAAGCAAGGGATTTCAACATCAACACGACTATAGCGGTATTCATGGAGTCACAGAGATTTTAGTGCCATCGCAACTCGTTGATTATATCGCACATGCTGCCTCAGCTCTTTTGATGCTGCACACGGACGCCACTCTTTCCAAACACCCAGAGAATAGGGCGGTAATCGGCTACGCATTAAACTCTGTCGCTGACACAATCGATGTTGAAACCGGTGAATTAGGGGTTCGAATCCTGGGACAACTATACGAGAATGGCAAAAAACTGGCCAACCTTCCCATCGATGACAACAGGGTAAGGTTTGCGATTACAAACCAGTTGCATGGTCTCGTAACTCATATTGAAAGATATCTTCAAGGTTGCCTCGACCATGCTCAAATGAAGCGTCAGCACGGTCTTGCATCGACAGAAGAGCTCTCTATCTGGGCTAAATTTGAGAGCACGGTGAATGGCTACCCAAAACCTCAAGACTTCGATGCGCTAGCTAAACAAGTTATCGCGCACGTAAACCGTTCGCGCCCTGCATGGATGCCGGCCATTCCGTAACTCAGACTTTCCAGCAACATCTCCTGCTCCTGCGGAATTTTCAAATCAAAATCAACCCAGCACGCAATTCTCCGATAAGAAAAGGATGGGATCTGCGCACTTTTTAAGATGTTTTGAGAGATTGCGAAACCGGCCACTGGTCTTGTGGGCTGCAAATTTTGCCTTGTTTTGCTTGATCGCCGCCAATGCCGCACACGCCACAAATTTTAAATGCAAAAAACCCGGATTTCTTGCTCGACTCATAGATCGAATCATAGGGTACGAGGAAATGCATCCCGGCGTGGCTATTGACACTGATATACGACCCTCTGAAGACACGTCTACCGTACACACCACTCGGTCGTATGCTGGCAAGAAACGATCTGTGAGATATCTTCAAACCGATGGTCGCGATATTGAAGATTTTATAAAGCACCATTCTTACCCCCAAGATAAACTCAATGTTGAAGATTTAAAGAACAAACGCGTACTCGATGCCGGCACAGGATTTGGCACTTTGGTCGAAGATTTGAGAAGAAATGGCATCGAAGCTGATGGACTCGATATCTCTTTGCCAGCCTCTTTAAAGGGAAAACCGCATTATATTGAAGCAGACATGATCGATACCGGAATTGATCCGGCGATCTATGACGTCATTTACGCAAACTTCACCCTTTTTATGTATGAAGGAGATAACCTGACCTTGCAACTTGCTGCCCTTAGAGAACTCTCGCGAATTTTAAAGAATGGAGGAGTTATTCGAATATATCCGGCATTCCCGTCGATCGCGATAGTGCTTAAACGCATACCAGAATTAAAAATAGTCGAACCGCTAATAGTCCTTCAAGAGGGGCTCTTCATCGAGCTTAAGAAAACAGATTGAGAATCTTTATTTAGCCGGTGTTGCCGCACCCGCCTCTACCTTTTCCATCCTCGAAAGCAGCGCACGGTACTCTTCTCTGAGCTTGTCAAAATCGGAACGCAATTTCTCGACGTCTTCGTTCTTAGTCTTTCCTTCGCGAAGCGTTTTCATCGCGACAATGGCGCTGCGATGAGTGCGAGGCTCAACCACCGAGTCTGCCACACGTTTAATTGCCCCAATGGCGCGATCATCGCCAAGGCGCGCTAGCGCATCGACAGACAAGAGTCGCACAAAGAAGTTTGATTCACGAGTGAGCTCAAGCAAAGTATCTAGCACAAGAGTAGGACGTGCCTGTCCGAATCTGGCCAAAGCATCAACCGCCTCACGCCTGGTGAAGATCGAAAGCCCTGGTCTCGTGTTTTTGATCAAGATTGGCAACACACGATCATCATGACGCAATTCTGCCAAGCCCTGCAAAATGCCGCGGTCATAATACTCGTGCCAAGACTCACGCTTACCAATGGCCGAAGAGAGCTTCTCAAACACTCCGGTTGCGCGTGTGCGACCCAATCCATAGCCTGCTTCATATTGCACAAGCGGACTTGTGTCGGTTTTAAGCGCCTTTTCAAGAGTTTCTAAAACCGCCTCGCTCTTAAACAATCCGATTGCTTTGACCGCCGTTTTTCGCGCCTTGGGATGCTTTAATCCGCCCCAAGCTTTAAGCAGGTGGTCAAGACAACGTTCTGAACCAATCTTGCCTAAACTTTCTGCGATATCAGATTGAACGCCCCAAAACTGCTCTTTGACCAAAGCCTCACCCAAGGCATCGATACTCTGCCTTGAGTGGTCTTTTCCAAGAACACGCGCGGCAAAAGACCTGCCCGAAATGTCTTTGTCTTGAGAAAGCTGGGCAATCAAAAGTTCACGGCCGGGATTGAAATCCCAGTCGGCCAAAACTGTGTTTTCAGGATTTAGCGAAACAAATTTTGGTTTCTCAGCGCAAGTGAACCAGAACGTCTGCTCTTGCTCTGAAAACTCTAAATCGTGCACAACCTCGCCATCTTTGGTCGCGATTTTAAACTGCACTGGCAACCTAAACAGAGATGAATGTGCGCCACCCTTTTGGCCTTGAACCAAAGTGAGTTTGGCTTGTTTTCGTTCATCGACCCATTCATAAGAGGCTTTGATCTCAGGGTGCCCTGCTCTGTGAACCCACTGGTCAAAAAACCAGGTCAATGCCCTGCCGCTCACTTGTTCAAAAGCGCGCTGCAGATCGACGGTCTCAACTGTCTTGGCGTAATTCGATGTCACATACAAGTTGATGGCCTTCCACCAAAGCTCATCGCCCACCAGGCGGCGGAGCATGTGCAAAATCCTTCCGCCCTTTTCGTACAAGTGGCGATCAAAGATATCAGACGGGCTCAAATAAACATTCGTAACCACTGGCCTGCGGTAATCGCCTCCGGCTTCGGCTTTATAAATCTTTTCGTTCTCATAGAGCTCTTGCAAAAACTCGTCTCTGCCGTGCTCATGCTCCATCCAGACGGTTTCAAAGTAAGTTGCAAAACCCTCATTGAGCCAGGCCTGCGACCACTCTTTGCATGTGAGAAGATCACCAAACCACTGGTGCGCAAGCTCGTGCGCAACAAGAGGTTCGCTCGAATAATCAAGCTCGACGCTCTCAGGATGCAACGTGTACTCGGTCTGCGTAGTAGAGGAGGTGTTTTCCATCCCGCCGTATATGAAATCCCAAGCAACCACTTGGGCGTATTTTTCATAGGGATAATCAACGCCGATTTTCTTTGAGAAAAGCTCGATCATTTTGGGTGTTTTCCCAAAAGCGATCTTCGTCTCACGCTCGCGCCCGGCAAGCGTGTAATACTGAACGGGGATCTCTTCGCCTTTGAAATTTTTATAGCTGTCTTTGAGTTCAACGAACTCGCCCACGCAAAGCGTGATCAAGTAAGATGCATGGGGAACCGACAGTGACCAATGGAAGGTCTTGGTCTTTTTGCCCGTATCATGCTGCACGTCCACAAGCTTGCCGTTTGAAATAGCGGTGAACTTTTCATCGACCGTGACCACCATCTCGGTAGTGGCCTTCTCGTTCGGAGCATCATGACACGGAATCCAATAGCGGTTGTCTTGATCTTGCCCTTGGGTCCAGAGTTGCCACGGACGCTGGGGATAATGCTCGTCCGGCGCAATGAAATACAGACCTGCCCTCGGCTCAGTCACACTGTACTTGAAAACAACCGAACTCTTCTCACCCGCTTGCGCGGCCTTGCGAAGATAAACGATGATCTTTTCAGAACTTTGGTCAAAGCGCAGCGACTCACCTGAACCGTCGTGAACCGATTCCACCGCCAAATCTATCGCATCGAAACTGAGCTTCCCGACCGAAGGCGCAATTGCCCTGAAGTCAGTCCGACACAAGCCCTTGAGAGTTTTCGATGGCAGATCAACCTGAAGATCAAGCTTGATGTGCTCGACATCGATCAAACGATCAGGAGCGAATTGCGGCTTCGCCTCGGTGATAAAAAATTGGCTGGCGTCTGAAGCGTGGTGAAAGTTCAAAGTGCAACGGCATTTTAAGTGTTTTTCAAACATGCCGGCACCCTAGCATGGCGGTCTGAGGTCGCCAAGAGTTCCATCAACCCACGCCAAAAGCCCTGGCAAAAGCTTACGGGCGGTCGTAGAAAGAGGCACTGGTGGCTGACCGCTCGTAAGCTCAGAGAGTTTTATCCATCTTGTTTCCGGCCCTATTTGAGCACTGAGATCGGCCAAACCTTGCTGTAAAGAAACCCATCCCTCGAGCGCGATCTTATGGTGCGTGATATTGTGGCGCACTCGACTAAAAAGAATGGCCTTACTTTTTCGAAAGCCTGGAATTTCAACGACGGGATCTTCCACTCCGCCAAGCTCGCTTAAAAAATCCCACATCCCGCCAAACCAACGATTGCTTGGCCTGTGCATCAGAAGCACGTAGGCATCTTTTGAGTCGATCCGCTTGACCTGCACCCACGTCTTGCACTTGAGCTCAACGGCGGCCTTTCGTGGTTTGGCAGGCGGATATTCAGCGACCTGATCAAGTGAAAACGCGCTGCATGCCTTCTGCAAAGGACAGCGGTGGCAGGCAACCTGTTTCGGCGTGCAAACCGTGGCTCCCAGCTCCATCAACGCCTGATTGAAGGAAGAGGCGTTCCATCCTTTGATTTTTTCACGCAATGCCTGTTCAAATTCGGCCCGAAAGCCTTGGGTCCAGACATCTTTTCGCGCATCGAGGCGTGAACACACGCGCTGCACATTCCCATCCCAAACAGGCTCTTCAATGCCAAAGCACTGCGAAACCACTGCAGCAGCGGTGTAAGGGCCTACCCCGGGAAGCTCAAGCCACCCTTCAAAGGTTTCCGGAAAACTTGCACCGTGCTCATTCACAACGAGCTCAGCCGCTCTTAGAACGTTTCGCGCGCGTGAATAGTAGCCAAGCCCCGTCCAAGCGCTTAAGACGTCTTGCTCGCTAGAGTTCGCCAGATCTTGAATTGTTGGAAAACGCTCAACGAAGCGCTTGAAGTACGGCACAAGGGTCGCCATTTGGGTTTGTTGGCTCATGATCTCGGCAAGCCAGACCCAATAAGGTTCTGGGTTTTTGCGCCACGGAAAATCACGTTGGTGCAGCGAAAACCAATCGAGTAATGCCTTGATCTGCTTTTTTTCAAGACGTTGCAATGCTGCCATTGGGCGTTTACATTAGCACAAAGTCGCAAGGCCTCTTGGCAGAAATATGAATTGATCTAGGAAGGATGTTGAGGATTTTTTATGCGAGCCGTCATTCAACGCGTAAGCCAAGCCTTAGTAACAGTCGACGGACAAAAGGTTTCAGAGATCGGCCCAGGATTACTGACGCTTCTTGGTATCGCAAAGGGCGATGATGAACAAAAAGTTGCAAAACTCATCGCAAAAATTTGCGACCTGCGTGTTTTTGAGGATGCGCAAGGAAAGATGAACCTCTCGCTCAAAAACACCGGCGGAGCTCATTTGATCGTGTCGCAATTCACCCTTCTCGGTGATTGCTCGCAGGGACGGCGCCCTAGCTTCATTGCCGCTGAATCGCCTGAGCGCGCGAAGGCGCTGTACGAATATGCATTGCAAGAAAGCCTCAATGCGGGCGTGAAAACCCTAGGCGGCGTTTTTCAGGCCGATATGAAGGTTTCTTTAATCAATGACGGACCTGTGACGTTTGTATTAGAGCTCTGATCGTGAAAAATCGAAAGACCTTGGGATAACCCTGGTAAAAAGAACGGCTCCCCTCACATTCACTTCACTTGCTCACCCAGAAACAGGCCATTAAGCCTCGTACAAGAAGTCGTTTCTCAAGGGGGTTCCTATGCAATTCAGGGTTTTAAGTTTAGCCATTTCGATTTGTTTTTTGAATCCATCAGCAGTTTTCGCCAAAAGCGAGCTCGTATCAAAAATTGACTGGAAGAACCAACACTACAAAGTCAAAGCTGAACTTCACTACGACAAAGAGACCAAACGCCCCGACCTCTGGATTGAATACCAAGAAGACGCCCCTCTTATCGCACCAACCGATCCCAATGAAAAGCCTGCTTCATTCAAGGCAACTTCGCTGGATGAGCGATTTGGCGGCGCCGACACCAAACTCATTCTAGTCAAACCCATTCCAAAAGAAGACGGCATGAGCATTCTTGTCTACAACGCTTTTGAACGCGCGACCGGTTACTACAACGGCGACCATGGAATGGCGGTGCTTTTTCATTATCCTGTCGAGGGGTTTTCAAAAAAGGATGCGCTTCCCGCGAAAACGCTTGAAGCACTAGAGAAGAACTTCCCAAACTCAATCATTCGAGACGAGGCCGGAAAACCCAAGTTCATCAAGGCGCTTCTTTGCCGGATCAGCGTTTCCCAAGTGTACCCGATCGGAGCGTTTGATCTCGAGCTTGAGCTTTGAGCAGCGCTTGCTGTGCAGCAGATCCAGCTTGTTTGTAGTGATAACTGCGTCCCTGAGGCCCGACGAAACCCAAATGAACTTGGCCAGGCGATTGATCGAAAATGACCATGGGTTTTTGGCGGGCCTTGCTGCCGAAACGGCCTTTTCCCAAGTTTGAATAATGGCGCTTCACATACTGAGGGGCATAGACGGAGCCGCCTTTTTGCGCCGGATCTTGGTGTTGGACATTGCTCCGAAAAGTGACAGTAACAACGCTATTAGGGTATTTCTTGAGGTCTTGAGATTCTATGCACAGATGAGCATCAAACCTTTGAGGATTTTCGTTAAAGTTTTCGTTGAGATGATAACAGGTGGCCTTGCGCCTCGAAGAACCTGCGTACGCAGTTGCACAAGCGATACAGACTAAAATAGGAATTACAGACTTGGGTATACGGTACAGCATACGTACTTCAAACCTTTACCTTATCTGTAATAGTATATTAAATTAGTACAATATAAAAGCACCTTTAGCGCTTCTATAAAAAT
>JBFMCE010000048.1:0-30597 GCA_040754655.1 Bdellovibrionota bacterium
GGTTTGGTTTTGCAACGCGCTCTGAAACTAACTTTAGGGGGTTCGATAAGATGAGACCGTTTGAATTCATAAGAAGACGACCGTTGTACATTGTTTCGATCGTAGGTGCCATACTGGCCGTAGGCGCTACCATGCAAGCCTGCAATCTCTTCGGAGGCATAGACGAAGCGTCTTCCCGCGAAGAGAAAATCACCAAGGCCCAGGCGCAAATGGATCAAGACAAGTGCGCTGATGCCGTGAAAGAGCTCGAGAGCATCACCGATAAAAATGACGATGTCTATCAAATGCTCGGATGGGCCCAGCTTTGCACGGCCGGAGCAACGATTGAACGCGTCGGGAAATCGCTATTCAGCTATAGCTCAGATGCGAACAACCTCTCGGTGGTAGGAAGGCTCGCCAATCAAATGGTGCCAACCGATAACGCGAAAGTCGCCACAATCGACGCCGCTTTGAGCGCCTTCAACAACCAAACCGCAGGCAAAGACAAATCTTTCAACCAAGCCTTCGGCAACATCATCAAGGCAGCCGCAGTGATCGCCCAATCTTCTACCGACAACGTAAAAGTCGTTCGCGCTGACATCGCTATCGGGGGCTGCGCCGGATCCACTTGCGATGCCGTTAGCGCGTCTTGCGACCAGCGTCAGATGACCGATGCGCAGGCAGACAGCGTGTTCAATGCGATCGCAGATGCTGAAGGCGCGGCTTCAAGAGCCGATATCGGCGTCGGCAATAGACTTGCCACCAACCTGCGCAACCTCTTTCCAACGGGTGCCGGCTCGAACGCAAAACGCTGTGTCGTAGTGAACAACTTGCTCTCTGAGTAAAAAGGGATTTTATAATGAAGAAGAAAATTATTTTTGCTTTTGGACTTACCATGTTCCTGGCGCAACCTAGCTGGGCTCTTGAAGAAATCATGAAAAACTACCGGGGCATTCGGAGCTTAGGCATGGGCGGCGTAGTTACGACCACAGGCCTGTACGATGAATCGCTCTTTGGAAACCCAGCCACCTCGCTTCAAAACCCGACCTGGAAGCTCTCACTCCTCAACGTCACCGCGGAAGCGAACACCAACTTCCTGGAAGACTTCAATAAAGTCAGCAAAGCATCTTCGGAGTCAGGAACGGGCGTCATCAGCAAGATCTCAGATGAAGGGATCGCTGGCCGAAACGAGCACTCTCGCCTCACGATGCTCATGCCGGCATTTTATTCGCCTCATTTCTTCAGCGAAAATACGAGCTTCAGCATCGGTTTGTTGTTCAATCTGCAAACCAACATCATGCTGCACCAAAACGTGGTGGTCGACACCCAAACGATCGCCGACGTGGGTCCGAATGTCGGCATCGCCCACCGCTACACGCTTTTTGACAGCCCACTTGACGTTGGGATCAACTTGCACGGGATCTATCGCCTTGCTGGCGATAAAAGCTTGAGGGCAACCTCATTTCTGGCCGGTCAAAAGATCAGCCTTTCTGAGGTCGCTGGTCAAGGGCTTGGCATCGATGGCGACGTCGGCGTCTTCTACAAACTGCCCTTCGAACCCCCATTCTTCAAAGCCATCTCCGTTGGCGCATCCATCAACAATGTCGCGGGCAGCGAGTACCGAGTGGCGTTCAAAGACATCGTGAAGAAAGCCACCGGGGCTCCGCCGGTCAACGACCGCTCTTTCAATATGGGGGTGCGCGCAGACCTGCCCGATGCGCTTATTTTCACAGACAACTTGTTTGCAATTGAAATGCAAAACATCGGTGAACTGCAGTATCAGGCCTCGTTTTTCAAGCGCATCCACTTTGGCGGAGAAACCCATCTGACTCGTTTCTTGGCGTTCAGGGCCGGGCTCAACCAAGGTTACGTGGGCGCCGGCGTCGGGATCAATCTCCCGCTGTTCAAGTTTGACGTCGCAACCTACGGCGAAGAACTGGGATCGAACGCAGGCCAACTTGAAGACCGCCGCGTCTTGGTTCGCGTAGCTCTTGAGATATAATCGCCCTGCAATGCACCAAGAGAACGAAGAACACGAATCTGATGGCGCCGTTGCGGTCGATGAAGCGAAACCCAAGCTCAAACGGCCGCAACGGTACGCCGTCTTGCTGCACAATGACGACTATACGACCATGGAATTCGTCCTCGAAGTCTTAGAGCAGTTCTTCAATAAAAGCGGCCCTGAAGCCATGCAGATCATGCTCAAAGTGCACAACGAGGGTAAAGGAATTGCCGGCATCTATCCCCACGAGATTGCCGAAACAAAGGCAGATCAGGTCATACAACTTGCGCGCTCAAGGGGATTTCCGCTAATGTGCACCATAGAGCAGGCCAATTGAGGCGTTAAACCTTCTCACCCCTCCTCAAAAGGCTGTCTGCTTGAGGTGGCGCACTATGATCGGACGCAAAACAGAAAAGGTCTTGAATCGAGCGATTGGTTACGCTTTTGAACGTGACCATGAGTATTTCACGCTAGAACACGTGCTCTTAAGCCTTCTTGAAGAAAATAGGATCCAAGAGATCCTCGAAGCTTGCGGCGCAAGCAGCGACGCACTCTCGCAAGAACTGCAAGCTTACCTCGAAAAAGAAGTGCCCAAACGCTCTTCACCCTCTGAAGGGTCAGAGAACCAAACCGGCAGCGATCATGATGTCATTGAAAACCCAATGCCGACCTTAGGCGTGCAAAGACTCATTCAAAGAGCCATTTTCCATGTTCAATCAGCGGGAAAAGACGAGATCGAGCCGCAAGATCTGCTCGTCGCGCTTTTTCAATCCAAAGATTCGCACGCGCTCTATCTACTCATCAAACAAGGTGTAGAGCGTCTTGACGTGCTGAACTTCATCAGCCACGCCGTCAGGAAAGACGACGAGAACCTACCCGCCACGCCAGAAGAAACAGATTCAAAGACGGCCAACTCAGGGAACGGGTCGTCCAAGGCAAGTGATGCATTGGCTGCGTATGCAATCAACCTCAATGAGCTCGCACGCTCAGGAAAGATCGACCCGCTCATCGGCCGTCAAACGGAACTCAGCCGCATCGTTCAGACTCTTTGCCGAAGACGGAAGAACAACCCTCTCCTCGTAGGAGAGGCTGGCGTCGGAAAAACCGCGCTGGCTGAAGGCTTGGCGCTTCGAATCGTTGCTGGCGAGGTACCCGACTTGCTTCAAAAGGCTGAAGTCTATTCTTTGGACCTCGGCTCGCTCGTCGCTGGCACGCGTTTTCGCGGGGATTTTGAAAAAAGACTCAAGGGTGTTCTCAAGGGGCTTGAAGACAAGAAAAAACGCGGGATTTCACCGATCTTGTACATCGACGAGATCCACACCATCATCGGAGCGGGCTCAGTAGGCCAAGGATCGCTTGATGCCGCGCATCTTTTGAAACCGCTTCTCTCTCGCGGCGAAATTCAGTGCATGGGATCGACGACCTACGCGGAGTACCGCACGGTCTTCGAAAAAGACCACGCCTTGAGCAGAAGGTTTCAAAAACTTGATGTCTCTGAACCCTCATCTGAGGAAGCCGTGCAAATCTTGGTGGGCTTGAAGCAAAGATTTGAGGAACACCACCATGTGACCTTTACCACAGAGGCCATCAGAGCGGCGGTAGAGCTTTCAGTAAAACACCTCACCTCGAAGTTCCTGCCCGACAAGGCCATCGACATCCTTGATGAGTCTGGCGCGAAGGCCAGGCTAGCCGGGCTTAAACTCGTGGACAAGACGGATATCGAGGAAGTGGTCGCTCAGATCGCCAGAATTCCGGCCAGGTCTATCAGCGTCACGCAAAAAGAGCGACTCAAGAGCTTGGAACGCGATTTGAAACTCGTGATCTATGGGCAATCCCACGCCGTCGAAGCGATTGTCACCGCGATACGCTTGGCGAGATCAGGCTTGAGATCCGGAGATCGCCCCGTAGGATCATTTCTGTTTTGCGGTCCCACGGGGGTGGGGAAAACAGAACTCTCCAAACAACTTGCTCACAACCTCGGAGTTCCGTTCCTGCGCTTTGATATGAGCGAATACATGGAAAAGCACACCGTCTCCAGGCTGATCGGAGCTCCTCCCGGGTACGTTGGTTTTGAACAAGCTGGGATGCTCACCGATGCCGTGCTCAAGCATCCGCACGCGGTCGTGCTCTTAGATGAAATCGAGAAGGCGCATTCGGACGTCTGGAATATCTTGCTGCAGATCATGGACCATGGAACGCTCACCGACAGCAACGGGCGAAAAGCGGACTTCAGGAACATCATTTTGATCCTCACCTCGAACGTGGGTTCGCGCGAGCACGAGAGAAAACCCTTGGGCTTAAGCGGCCAGGTGAATCCAGGCGCGGCTTCTCAGAAGGAAGTCGAGCGCACCTTTAGCCCTGAATTCCGCAACCGCCTTGATGGCACTATCTTCTTTAATCCTCTTGATCCGGTGGCGATCGCCCAGGTCGTGGGCAAGCAACTCATGGAGCTTGAATCGCAGCTCTTGGCCAAAGGTGTCGAACTTGAAGTCACGAGCGATGTGCGAGAGTGGCTCGCACGCAAAGGATATGATCCTTTGATGGGAGCGCGCCCGCTCACGCGGATCATTCAAGACAAATTGAAAAAACCCCTGGCCGAAGAGATCCTGTTTGGGAAGCTTGAAAACGGCGGAACCGCCCGCGTCTCGGTGCGAAATGAAGAATTCATCTTTGAGTTCGTGCCGCCTCGGCAAAGGGTTTTAGCCCTTTCTTCTGCGCCCGCTCAAGCTGATCCAGAAACTCCTCTCTCGGAATGAGTTTCGCTCCGAGTTTTTCCATGTGAGGGGTGAGCATTTGAATGTCGATCCATTCAACGCCAGCCTTTTTCAAGTGGTCGATCAGGTAGAGAAGCGCAAACTTTGAACCGTTGGACTCGAGATGAAACATGCTCTCGCCAGCGAAGCATCCCTTCACCTCGACCCCATACAAGCCGCCCACGAGCTTGTTCCCATGCCATGCCTCTACGCTGTGCGCATAACCCAAGCGGTGAAACCGTCTGTAGGCTTCTATCATTTCTTCAGTGATCCATGTGCCTTTGGGTTCTCGCGGCACCTCGGAACAATGAGCGATGACTTGATCGAAAGCATCGTCGATCGAATACCGAAAGTCCGAGTATCTGTACGCCCTTTGAAGGCGCGCATTCAATTTCAGATCCTTGAAAAAAAGCACGCCCCTTTCTTCAGGGCAAAACCAGGGCAAATACGGTATTCCATCGATTGGCCAAGGATAAATCCCCCGCTCATAGGCCTCGTGCAACGACTGGCTTGCGAGCGGCACCCCAAGCGCAATGATGTCATCGGCGATGTATTGATTGGCATCCCTGGGATCAGGAAAGATCTTGCGGTTCATCTTTCTCTTTTTACCCGCTCCCAAATCTCATCAAGTTTCTCGAGAGAAGAACTCTGCATATCCACGTTTTCTTGGCTGCAGATCTCTTCGACCCTTCTGAAACGTTTCTCAAACTTCTCAATCGCCTTGCGGTGCGCGTCTTCGGGTTGGATCTTAAGATGCCTTGCGAGATTGCAAAGAGCGAAAAAAAGATCGCCCAGTTCTTGTTCAATCTCAGCCTGGCGTTCCGAGCTGGTCATGGCAATGGCCTGTTTGAGCTCGCGCAACTCTTCTTCAACTTTCGCCCAAGCGCCCTGCCAGTCTTTCCAATCAAAGCCCACCCTTCCCGCCTTCTCCCCGATCCTAGCGGCTCGTTGAAGCGAAGGCAGGTTCTTGGGAAGCCCTTCTAAGAGGCTCTTCTTGCCCTCTTTTTTCTTTAAAGACTCCCAATTCTGCAAAACTTGCTCAGAACTTGATGCGGTCTCAGTACCAAACACATGGGGATGCCGGCTCACCAGTTTTCTTGCCATTCCTTCCCCGACGTCACCCACATTGAACTCGCCCCGCTCGGAAGCCAGTTGGGAATGCAAAAGCACCTGCAAGAGCAGATCCCCCAATTCTTCGCACAATACCTTCCGGTCTTGAGACGAAAAACTGCCATCCGCGGGGACCGGCTGCCCTATCGGAGTTTGCTTCGCAAGCGCCTTGGGATCGCGCGTCGACTGGTAGCGGTCTAAAAGATCAAGCACCTCGTAAGCTTCTTCGATGAGATAAGGCCGCAAGGTCAGGTGATTCTGTTCGCGGTCCCAAGGGCAGCCATTTGGCCCGCGAAGCCTTGCAACCAACCCCACCGCAAGCTTGAATTGATCCGCCATCGCATCAATCTGGGCGATCGTTTTCGGGTCAAGGCCGGTGAAAATAGTCTGCTTCAAATCTGGGTTCGGATTCATGAGCAAAACTCGTAGCATGGCGTGAGATGAGTTTCCAGAAGCTCTGTCCAAACAAATGGATTTGCTGTAGTGTTTGCCCTGAATGCAGACCAAATCAAACCAAGCCAAAGTGATAGGCCTGACCGGCAATATCGGTTGCGGCAAATCGGCGGTGGCGAAGATTTTGGCGACACTGGGAGCAGCGGTCGTCGATGCCGATCAGGTTTCCAGGGAAGTCACGAAAACAGGAACTCCATTGCTTCGAACGCTTCTGGCTGAGTTCGGTCCTGGCATCATTGACGCCGAAACAGGCGAGCTCAACCGCCAAGCTTTGCGGGGCATCGTATTTGCCGACCCAAAGAAGAGACGACGGCTGGAATCACTCTTGCACCCCGCCATCGCAAAGAGATCTAGGGAACGTTTTGAAGAACTCTTTAAAAGCGGCGCAGAGGTGGTGATTTATGAAGCGACCTTGATTGTCGAGGCCAAACGGACCGCTGAATTCGACGGGCTCCTCGTCATTACTGCTGATTCTTCCACTCAAATGAGGCGCCTTATGGAAAGAGACCCCGGCTTGACTACACAAACCGCGCACCAAATCCTCTCGGCTCAGCTGCCCCAATCTGAAAAGATTAAAGCCGCCACCTGGGTCATCGAGAATAATGGCAGTCTTGAGGAGTTGAGTTCGAAAGTCGAACAGTGGTGGGCAAACGTGCGATCAAGAAGCGGTTGAAGTATCGGAAGACCGCAAGTCTGCATGCGATGGAAGCTCAAGGCCCGCGATCTTAAGCTGGGTGATGCCTTTAAAACCTGACTCAAGCTTGCCTTGCAGTTCAAGGCTGGCCTGACCGATTTGGACAAGCCGCTGAACCTTCTGTTCAATTGAACTCATTTGATTCTTGATTCGAGCCGAAGCCTCTCCCAAGACCGACAGTTCTTTTCCGAACTCAACGTATTCCTTGGTGCTCGCATCAATGAAGCGGCCGGCTTGATAAGCAGAGTTCATGGCGGCCTCGTCTTCGATCGCCACTTGAGCGCAAACGCCCAAGCTCTCTTTGAGCTCTGAACTCAAGCTGCGCACTCCTTGGTCAACTTCAGCGACGGTCTGCTCGATCATGCGATAACTTCGCTCAAACTGAAGCATGATCTTCGCCACGTTCTCGGTGACCGCGATGACGTCGGCCTGGGTGAGCTCACGCTTGGCGCCGAGAATGCTATTGTTGGCGTTAAAGACCGAAGACTTTGAAAGAAGCGCGCGGATCGAGCCCTCGGTAGAACGCACGTGTTCCAAGAGTTTTTCGGTTTGCTCGACGCGCTCGACGCAATTCGAAACTTGTTGCTTGATCTTAGCGATATCGGTGAGCACGGTACCGCCCTGGCGCCTGATCTCCTCGTAAGTCTGCCTCAAGGTCTTGTTTCGAGTCTCGAGCTTCCCCATGCGAGCGCGCAGTTCGGTTGAATATTCAACGAGCCCCGAGACCTCTGATTGCAGTGCTTGCACCTCAGCGCCTACTTGTTCGGTGCGCGTGAAAACCGTCTTTTTCAACTGGCCCTCGCGACCCATGCGTTCAGCCATGGTTTGGATTTGACCCGCGACTGTGGCAGCACTCTCTTGAAGCTCGAGCGCAAACCCCTTCAGCAGGCGGATGCACTCTACCACCGGCGCTCTAGTCCCAGGCGCCGGGTCCGTGGGCAAGAGGCCCGTTTGAATGCGCTGAATAGCAGTACGCACCGACTCAAGTTGTTTGGCCAATTCAGTCTCTGCCCTGCGGTTCTCATCGCGCAGATCCCGAATGTGGACCATCACGTATTCCACCTGGCCGTCCGCGCCATGAACGGGCGTACATAGAGCATGAACCGCGACCCCATCATCCCCTACCCGCAGGAGCGCGAGTTGAGAGATTTCTTTATTCTCAGAAAACGCCTTGCCAATTGGATCGACCACTTTGTTCTGTACATCGGTGAATCGAACGAGGTTTCCGTAAGCTACCGGTCCGGTTTCTTCCAGAGCCCTTACCTTGCCCAGTATTGAAAGGGCTGAGTTCCAGAAAATGCCTTGTTTATTGCGGTTGACGAGCAAAAAGGGCACGTTGAGCAGCCGTTTCACCAAGAGATCTTCTTTGCGAAGCGAATTCACCCGTCTCATCGTTTGATCAAGGGCGCGATACACTTCAACCAACTCGGCATCGGGCCTTTCAGGAACCTTGAACTCATGAGCGCTCACATTCCCGCCGACCGTGATCCAGTGGGTAAGCTGCTCAACCACATGCGCGCTCAACTGGCTCAGGTGTTTGGAAAAACGCCCCGTCGAGAAGATGAACCATAGAGTCGAAAGCGATACGAAAAGAAGGAACATCACGATCGCTTTGAAAACGTCGGCATGGGCGTCATTGGCAAAATCCACGAAGGTTTTGCTCTGTTGATCATTGTAGCGTTTGAGCGCGGCGGAAAGTCTTCTGAGCACCTCGAGACGGGTGGCTTTTTCGGTTTGGAACTGCTGGCAAGCTTCAATGTAACGGGACGCGCGTTGTTTGAGCACCTCGAGCTGGCCAAAGATCATGATCTTGGTATGATGAGGCAGGGTGGAACGCGTCACAACCGCCGTGAGCTGCGAGACTTTAGAGATCACCCCGGCGGCGGCTCTCTCTCCCATCTGAAAAGAAAGATTATCGATATCACTGACGGCGATGCCTACGATGCGAGCGACCTGCATCCACTTGTTGGCCCATGAAAGACGGTAGAGGTTGAACGTAGTGGTTTTGAGATTTCGATAATGGACGAAAAGATCCTCGGCCGTCCTGCTCTTGTTTTGAGACAGCCCTTCCAAGAGTTTTTCCGCTTCATCGAGGGATTTGTCCGAGTTTTCTTTTTTCAACGCTTTCACATCGTCGAGCATCGCGACGATCTTCTCATTGAAAGCATCTTCGCCATCGTCACGAGCCACCGGAGAATTCGCGAGCTCCTCAGCCACCTTGACGCGCGCGGCGATCACCCTTCCCGTAGCCAGCGTCTTCTGGTCACCCGAAAGCACCCGCATCATATTCTTTTCGTACTCTCGAAACTTTTGAAGGATATAGGCCGACGAGAAGCCTCCGAAGACGAGCGCCACCACGACTGCTGAGACAAAGCGCCGCTGAAGGCTAGGACGCATGGCTCACCCCGCTCTTCAGGTCGCCGTAAACAAGATAGGCGGGGTTCAAAACCAGTCCAAGCTCGCTCTGCGCGCTTTCGTCTACATATACTCCAAGTAGCCTTCCCGATCCGCTCAAAGCAGAATCAATCGGCAAGATGAAGATTTCTTGAACCGCATGAGTCGAAGCAACGGCGTAACGGATCGTCTCAGTGCCTGCTCCCAACTCAATGAGGTGCCTCGGCCCTTCAGGTTCGGCGAATGGCATCCCGGGCAAAGTGCGGATGCGCTCAAGATCGCGGGAAAGCATCCAAATTTCTGAATCCTCAGTGACAAGCGATTCCGAGAGAGCGCGCGGAAACTCCCTGATGCTCAAGACGGCCCACGCAGGAACATAGACCTTACGTTGGCCGACTTTCACCGGCAGACAAGGAACTTCGCCCGCACAAGCGGGAAGGGAGAACAACCAGGCAGACCATTTTCCGGGCTTGCCTTCAAACGACACCCTCACCCCGAGCTTGGCCAGGGCCAATCCGCTGAGATCAGAGAGCGGGGGCAAGATCCCGTTGCCATCGCAAATCACCCGCAACTGAAATCCCTTTTCCGACTCTCGCACCTCGAGTTGCATGTATGCGATGGGTCGTTTCTTGCGGGCGGAGCGTTCTTTCGAAGACTCGATGCTGTACTCGACGAAAACATCGAGCATCTCAAGGAATATGGGCCCGAACCTCTCGAGCAACCGGCGATCAAGGCGTGCGGCGGAAGGCTTGCACTCGACATTGACGTTTCTTCCGAGTTTTTGCGCTAAAGCCTCGATGCGTTTCTTCGATTCCTCGAAGAGGGTCGCGCAACTCTCAAGTTTGTCGGTCACGAGCTGTTCGAGCAAGCACTTCGACAGGCTGCCAAAACGATCGATGCCCGTAGACAACTGATCGAGCTCTAAGTGCAGGTCTTGCAGCTGAGCAACTCCCAAAGCCTTGATCAAGGCGCTTGAGGCCGAGCCTTCAAGCGTTCGCTCTAGCTTTCTCAGGCTTTCCGAGAGTTTCTTTCTTTCTGCTACAAGATCACCGCCAAGGGCGATCAGTTCATCTAATGTCATCGCCTAACTGAACATCAATAAAAAGTCGTCAAAATGGCCTTTGAGTTTGGCCCTCAACCTCAAGATCGCTTGCGTGTGCAACTGCGAAACACGAGATTCAGTCACATCCAAGACCTTCCCGATCTCCTTTAAGTTCAGGTCTTCGTAGTAGTACAGCGAGAGCACGAGCCTCTGTTTCTCGGGCAGATCCCGGATCGCTTCCGAGATCGTGCGCTTCAAGTGAGCCACGTTCACTTCAGAGAAGGGCGTGGGCGACTTGCCGCCCTCAGACAACCCAACGATCGAACGTCGATCCCCTTTCGAGAGATTGTTCAGATCATCGTAGCTCAAGAGAGAGACGGACCGCACTTGATTCAAGAGGTCATGGTATTCGTCTTGAGTGATCTTGAGTTCTTCGCAAACTTCCTCGTCACTGGCCGGCCTGCCCTTTTCGTGCTCGATTTTCGCATAAGCCCTCTCAAGCAGTTTCGCCTTCTCGCGAACCGACCGAGGAACCCAGTCCTGAGCACGCAATTCATCGAGAATGGCGCCTCGGATCCGAAACTCGGCGTACGTCTTGAACTTGTTGTCTCTAGACGGATCGTATTTCTCGATCGCATCCATCAACCCGATCACGCCCGAACTGATCAAGTCGTCGAGTTCGATGTTCGCAGGAAGCCTTGCCGCAATCTTCTGCGCGATGTACTTGATGAGCGGGGCGTACTCTAAAATGATCTCTTCACGCGTGCCTAGCGGGGCCCGACCCGTCTTTGCTGAAGTCGCCTCTGCGGCGACTTGAGTCGTCAAGACTTCTTCAAGGTCGAGACCATCGTCGTCGTCAACCGCGCTTTCCGCCGCTCGTTCGGCCGCCGTGGTCGAAATTTCGACATGGTCGTCATATGCTTCCGTCGCGCCGGCGCTGAAAACCGGATCCAGTTCATTCTCGCTTCTGCCGTCGACCTCATCCACTAATTTTTGCTGCTGTCGGTACTTGGTGATTCCGTTACTCATGCGGTTACCTCATTCAAAAGGGTTCTCCAAAAAAATTGCAGGTTGCCTGTCAATTCAGCCTTGGCCGGACTTTCAAGCAAAGTTTTCGTGACTACTTCAAAGCAGCGGCTGGCCGCGCTCTCTGGCCATGCCTCACACAACACCTTGCGCGCTACCACGGATTGGCTCACACGGCGGTCGTCCAGGATGTGACCAAGATACTCAATTTGAATATTGAGGAAACGATCCGAGACGTGCAAAAGATGGTTGTACACTCCAAGGGCCTCTTTAGGGGTCTCAACCATGTTCACCAAAAGCTTAAATCGCTTGACCCTGTGCTCTTGGCTCATGACTTTCATCAGCGCATAGGCATCTGCGATGCTAGTGGGCTCAGGAGTTGCGACAACAATCACTTCAGTCGCTGCCGAATTCAAATAAGCGACGTCAGAATTGATCCCGGCGCCCGTGTCGATCAGAAGCACGTCAAACGTGAACGGAGAGGCTTCAAGCTTTTCCATCAAGATCGCTTTGTCGGCCATCGACAGCTGGGTCATCTTGAAGATCCCGGAAGCAGCCGGAATAAGCCTTACGCCCGAAGGACCGGTCAACACCACGTCACTCATCTCTCTTTCGCCTGAGACGACGTCGTGGATCGTGTTTTTCGCCTCAAGCCCCATGACGATGTTCAGATTTGCCAACCCGAAATCACCATCAAGAATCAAGACCTGTTGACCGGATTTCTGGAGCATCACGGCTAGATTCGCCACGACATTGGTCTTTCCCACTCCCCCCTTGCCGCTCGTGACCGATATCACCCGGGTCGGCCTCAAATTCGTGGGTCTTATCGCAACCCGATTGCTCATGATTTTCCGCAATGTTCCAGCCTGGTCCATCTTTCCTCCTTGATGCTTCTCTTCTGCCAATTTACAAATCCAATATTAAGTCAGCCACGCGCTCACGACTCGCTGGTTCAAGGTCTTCAGGAACCCTTTGACCTACGGTGAAGTAAGTCAGCGGAGCCCCCGTCTTCACGGCGACATTGTAGATGCATCCGAATGTCGCGCTCTCGTCGAGCTTGCTGAAAATCAACCCGGTCGGATTGAACACCTTGAAACGCGTGATGATGTCGTAAAGTTCTTGATCGCGGGTGGTAGCGCTCATGATGAGCAAGGGCCTGATCGCCGCGCACTCAGACAAAAGAGCGCGCATCTGGCTCAAGCTCTCGGCGTCGCGTTGGCTTCGGCCGCTAGTGTCGATCAAAATAAGGTCAAGAGGCTTGAACTCAGCAAGCGCTCGATCAAGCTCAGCGGAGTTCGAAGCCTGCCTGAAAGGCACATTCAAGATCTTCGCGTAAGTCGCAAGTTGGTCTAGAGCCGCGACCTTGTAAGAATCGACATTGATAAGGCCTACGCGAAGGTTCTTCTGTAAAATAGCCTGGCTGGCAAGCTTCGCGATGGTCGTGGTCTTGCCTACCCCGGTGGGGCCGATCAACGCGAACACGCGCTGCTCGCTGCCGGCCTTGAAATTGAGCGGGTCGTCGATCTTCAAGTTCTCCATCATCTCAACCGCTAAGGATTCGACGATGCGACTAGAATCCTTGGAAGATTCGCGCGGCAAAGCGAAACTGACTTGTTTGACCAAGGCGGAGGCGTGGCGTTTGTCGATGCCGTTGCGCAAAAGGTTTTGGTACTCGACATGCATTTCGTCTGGCTGCGACTCGGTGATCTTTGAATCACTCAGGGCGATCTGCTCGCTTTTGAGTTCTTCAAGCATGAGCTTAAGTTTCTGAATGTCATCTTGAAGAGCTTCGACCTCGCCATGCGAGACCGCTTGAGCAACAGGCGCGGCTTGATGCGCAGCCGCGCTCGCCCGGCTTTGAGCGATACGGCTTGATTCATGATCTGCGTGAACCGCCTTAGCTGAAATGCGACCGTTGCGGGAATAACCAGTATCAGACGGGGCAGGCGCCTGGGCGTCATCATCTTGGATATCGATGTATCGAGGAGGCCTCGAGGCTCGGCCCGATCTTTGATCTGAATTGGCGCTCGCAGACTGGGAATAAGCGCTTTGTGTTCGCGAAGCGGGCTTAGCTTCTCTTTCACCGGCTTCTTGCTCGTCATCAGGGCCGTTTCCCATGCGATTGCGGTAACGACGGGTGTAATGGCCCGCGAACTCATCGTAGATCTCAGACTGTTTTGAGGCGGATAATTTACCGATTTTTTCCTTCGTCGCCTCGGGAACGACCTTTTCGGTGATGTTCTTCTTTGCCAACGCCTTGTCCGTCACCGCCGCGGTCACCTCTACGGAAGCCTTCGACAGAAGGCCAAAACCCTTTCGGTGGTTTTTTGTCGAAAGAATGATCGCTTCCGGCCCCAACTCGCTTTTCACGAGCTTTAAAGCTTCAGCAATAGTCGTGGCCTCAAATTTCTTAACTTGCATATCCTAACCTCACAGTCGCAAACGACTTCACGGGTATGTTTGATGATATTTCGTTGTGTGACAGAACTACGATGTGCGGGATGAACTTCTCGAGCAATTGCCTTAAGTGCGCACGAATAATGGGAGAAACGAGCAGAACGGCTTGCGAGTTGATCATCACCATTCTCTCGGCCTGGTTGTTGAGCTCGCGAATCAACGACTGCACGAATTCAGGATCAAGTGAAAGCTGCGGACCTTGATCGGTTTGAATCAACCCGCCCGCAATCTTCTCTTCAATCGTGCGTTCAAGCGTGAGAAGAGGAAGCTCGCCATCGGTCGTGAGCAATTTTTTGGTGATCGATCGGCCCAAGGTGGCCCGAACGTACTCGGTGAGAACCACCGGGTCTTTCGTGTGTATCGCGTGATCGGCCAGGGTTTCAAGGATCGACCGCAAATCACGGATGCTCACGCTCTCTTTTAGAAGATTCTGGCAGACCTTGAGTATCGTCCCGATCGAAAGAAGGTTCGGAAGGATTTCTTCAACGACTTTCGGTGAGTTCTGCTTCACAACCTCGATCAGGTTCTGAAGCTCTTGCCGTCCCAGCAACTCATGCGCATGCTTGCGGATCAGCTCGGTCAAATGTGTTGCGATCACAGTCGAGAGATCCACCACCGTGTAACCCAGGTATTGCGCCTGTTCTTTTTGTTTTGTCGTGATCCAGATGGCTGAAAGCCCGAAAGCGGGTTCCACCGTCGGAATTCCCGGAATCTTTTCAGAGGCATTGCCCGGATCCATCGCTAGCAAGTGATCGACCAAGAGCTCGCCCTGACCGATCACCACGCCCTTGAGCTGAATGATGTACTCGCCTGGTTTGAGCTGCAGGTTGTCGCGAATGCGCAGCGGAGGGATAATCACTCCCATATCCAGAGCGAACTGTTTACGGATATGAGTGATGCGCTCAAGAAGCTCCCCGTTCTGATCCGCGTCCACGATCGAAATCAAACCATAACCCACTTCGAGTTCGAGCACGTCGACTGGAAGAAGCGTTTCGAGTTTCTCTTTCTGGGGTTTAAGCCTTTCAAGCTCTTCGTGTTGCTTCTTCGCCTGCTCTTGCTCATTTTGCTTCTGGTACAACCTGTAAGCGATAGTCCCGGTGCCCAGCGCCAAGATCAGAAAAGGAAGCTTGGGCAATCCGGGAACAGCCGCCATCACGAGCATGACGAACGCAGCAGAACCCATGGCTTTGGGTTGCGCCAAGAGTTGCACTGAGAGCTCTTTGCCTAGGCTCTCGCCGGAAGCGACACGGGTGATCAGAATACCAGCCGCCGTCGAGACGATAAGCGCAGGGATCTGCGTCACCAAACCGTCACCAACCGTCAAAAGCGTGTAGATCGATGCCGCCTCTTCAAGCGACTTCCCGCGCTGAAGAGTGCCGACGATGATTCCACCGACGATATTCACCAAAGCAATGAGGATACCCGCGATCGCATCACCGCGAACGAACTTGCTGGCGCCGTCCATGGCTCCATAAAAGTCTGCTTCACGGGCAATTTCTGCCCGTCTGCGCCTTGCTTCTTCATCGTTGATGACGCCTGCGTTCAAATCAGCATCGATGCTCATTTGTTTTCCGGGCATGGCGTCCAAGGTGAAACGCGCCGCGACTTCAGCGACGCGGCCAGCGCCCTTGGTGATCACGATGAAATTGATGATAACGAGGATGATGAAAACGATGATCCCGACCGCGAAATTGCCGCCGACGACGAACTCCCCGAAACTGCGGATGACTTCTCCGGCCGCTCCCACTCCTTCATCAGCGCCTTTAAGCAAGATGAGGCGAGTGCTCGCGACGTTGAGGCTTAGCCGGAACAAGGTCACCACGAGCAGAAGACTTGGGAATACGCTGAACTCAAGGGCCTTCTTGGTATAGACCGCCGTCAGAAGCAGAACCACGCTGAGTGAAATCGAAAGCGACAGAAGGACGTCGATTAAAAACGCAGGCAGCGGCAACACGAACACCAGCAGTATCGAGACGACTCCTATGGCCACGGCCAAATCAGAGTTTCTCGTGGCTCCCATGAGCAATGAAGAGATGCCACCTTGTGTTTTCGGTACTGCTCCGTTTTTTAATGTCTCTGCCACGGATAAATCCTTTTATCCTTTTAAAGAGCGTCTACAACTTGACGCTCATCCCAGACCCGCTAGGGGCTCGTTCTGGGCCCGTTGCCTTCGCCATTTCTCAGGCTTTTTCCTTTAATTTTATAAACATAAGCCAAGATTTCAGCCACGGCTTGATACAACGATCGTGGAATCATTTGACCTACTTTCACATATCTATACAAAGTTCGGGCCAATGGTTTGTTCTCAACCGTCGGAACTCCGTGTTCGCGCCCGATCTTCTTGATCCGCTCGGCAAGAAAATCCGCTCCCTTTGCGACGACTTTGGGCGCGTACCCCGATGACGGATCATATTGAATCGCCACGGCGATGTGAGTGGGATTGGTCACGATGACATCGGCCTTGGGAATCGCCTTCATCATCCTCTTGCGCGCGGCCTCTCTCTGAATCGCGCGGATTCGAGCGCGCACTTGCGGGTCCCCTTCGCGCTCTTTCATGTCTTGTTTGGCTTCTTGTTTCGTCATCATGGCCTGGAGGCGGAATCTTCTCCACTGGATCCAGTAGTCGAAGCCCGATACCGCCAGCAACATCATTCCAACCACGCCAAAAACCCGGGCGGTGGTGGTTCCGAAGTATGAAAGGATTTGTTTCGTTCCTAGGCCGACGATGCCGGGCACGATGAAAAGTTCTGACTTCAAAACCGCGTATACCGCGCCCACCACCACGACGAACTTCAAAAGGGTTTTAAACCCCTCGACAAGGCTCTTGAGCGAAAAGATCCTGCCAAACCCCGAGATTGGGTTCACTCTTTGGAAGTCGGGGCTCAGCGCCTCAGTCGAGATTAAAAAACCAACCTGAGCGATTGAAGTCACGACACCCAGGACCATGCTTGCAAGGCCTATCGGAAGAACGGTCATCACCAAGAGTCTTCCGCACTTCGCAGACACTTCAATGAAACTCCTCCAGTTCTCGGCATCGACTTGGCTTACGAGGTCTTTGGTGAAAATCTCTTTCAGAAGTTCAGAGTAATTCGAAACGAATTTGGCCGAGATGAAATACAACATCCCCATCACGCCTAAGAGCGCGATGCTACCGGTCAGATCTCGGCTCTGCGCGACCTGACCTTTTGAACGCAATTCGTCTATCCTGTGCTGGCTCGGTTCTTCTGTTAAATCATCTAGCGACCGCTCTTCATATTCAGCCACCGAACAACCTCATGAATCGGAAGAGCTCAGGCATATAAACGTCGAATGTTGAACCCACTAAGCTCAAGAACCCCGGTAAACTCACCAAAACGACAAGCAGCCCCACGAGGATATTCACGCTGAAACTAACGGCCAGCACGTTCATGTGCGGAACCGCCCTAGCCATGATTCCCATCGCCAGGTTCAAAAGCAAGATGACCACGAGAATAGGCGCGCAAAGCTTCACGCCAAGCAACAAGACCTCGGCGCTCATCTGTATCAGGTACTGCGCCACGCTTTCGGTGTTTGCGAAGAAGTTGATTGCGGCGAGCGGGGCTACCTCAAAGGACTTGAGGATCGCTGAAAGAAAAACATGATGCCCGTCCATCGAGAGGAAGAGAAGGGCTACGAGAATGTACTGCAACTCAGCCAAGGCGATGTTTTGCGTCTCGGTGTGAGGGTCGAGAACGGAAGCCATCGAAAAGCCGATCGACGTTCCCGCGACATGCCCGGCGACTTGAACGGCGTCGAAGATCCACCTTGAGACAAATCCCACGAGGATGCCGAAACTCACCTCGCTAGTGATCACCCAGATGGTTTGCGACGTAGAGTTGAAGACTTTGTAATCAACACGAACCCCACCTGACCAAAGCAGGGGGAAAACGACGAAGGACAAGGCTAAACCGAACAGGATCTTGATGTTCGCCGGAATGGTACGGTCACCCAATAACGGCAGAAAGGCCAGCATGCTGCTGACGCGCACCAAGACGAAGAAGAAGGTCAGGACTTGGATCTCATTCCAGCGCAAAAAATTCACGTCTTATTTTCACCTTACGAATTCAGGGAATCTTGTAAACAGCTCCGTCGTGTAATGGGTGATCGTATCGATCATCCACGGCCCGCTTACGATCAACACCACTGATATGGCGGCGAGTTTCGGAACGAAGGTGAGAGTCGCCTCATTGATCTGAGTGACTGCCTGCAAGAGCGAAACCCCGATACCGATCACCAGAGCCACGATGAGCACCGGCGCAGACAGCAAAGCCGCTATCTTTATCGCCTCATTTCCCAGGCCCAATATGAATTCTTCGGTCATACCCCACCCCTATCCGAAAGATTTAATGAGAGAACCAACGACCAATTGCCATCCATCGACCAGAACAAATAAAAGAAGTTTAAATGGAAAAGAGATCACGACAGGAGGCAACATCATCATGCCCATGGCCATCAAGACGCTTGAAATCACCATGTCAAGCACTAGGAAGGGCAAGTAAAGCATGAAGCCCATTTGAAAAGAGGTCTTGAGTTCGCTCAAGATGAACGAGGGCACCAAGACATACGTCGGAACGTCATTCCTGTTCTTTGGCTTCGACAGTTTAGCAAGCCCCATCATCGCCTCGATGTCCTTCTCGCGGGTTTGCTTGAACATGAATAAGCGAATCGGACCCTCTGCGCGGCTCAGCGCGTCTCCCTGATCGATCTGGCTGTTCATATAAGGCTCGACCGCCGAACTCTGGATCGTCTTGAACGTGGGTGCCATCACGAAGAACGTGAGAAACAGCGCAAGCCCCACGATCAACTGGTTTGGAGGCATTTGCTGCGTGCCGATGGCCTGTCGCAGGAATGAGAGCACCACCACGATTCTCGTGAATGACGTCATCAAGATCAAAATCGCTGGTGCAAGCGAGAGCACCGTGAGCATGATCATGATCTTCACGACGTTTGCGACTTCCGTGGGCTTTCCTGCTTCGGTCAAGCCAAACGAAAGCGTCGGAATTCCGACTGAGGCTTGGGTCTGAGTTCCCTGCGGAGGCGTCGTTCTGTCATTCGGGCCCGCCGCGAGCGCCGCGCTCCCAAGGACCAGCGAAACAACGAAAACGAGCGCTGTCTTCAGGCCAAGAGCTTGATGCATTTTTTTCAGCCCTGCTCGTTCCATGAACGCACCCATCGTTTGCCTTTACGCCAGCGGTTTAAGTTTAGTGAGTTTTTGTTTGATGCTTGCCCTGACCGGAGACAATTCTACTCGATCCGTCATTCCTTTGATCAAGTTGCCGGCAGGCGAAGAATCTTCAGCCACGTCACGGGCGCCATCATAGTTTTTTGGGTTGATCGGCGCGTGAGTGATCGATGCCTTTACCGCGGGCTGCTCAGTCTGCGCGTCGGCTAAATCGATCTCTTTCGATACTTTTGGGTCTTTGGCGTAAGAGCCCAGATGTTTCTCAAACGTGCCGCCCCAGAAACGATCTTCAAGGTATTTTTCGACGTTAACTTCGGCGCCAAGCTTGGTGATCAGTGAAATGCCTTCATTTGAAACCCCGACCACCATGTATTCGCCAGCCACCTTCACCAGCGACATGCTCTTTTTCCCGCCCAAGTAATGGGTCGCGACGACTTGAATCAGGCGTTCTTTTTTCCCGAATGGAAGCTTTTTGAGTTTGCCCGAGTAACGTTTCAGCAAGAACACTCCCCCGCCGAACAAAGCCAGGATGGCGAAAAGAACGACGAACATCCGCAGGAAGTGCCGAGAAGGATCAGATTTCGGCGCGATCGATTTGATCGAGTCGTCCGCGGGTTCTTTTGAAGCACGCTCTTCCTTGTCAGCGCTTTTCAGCGGTTGTTCAAGCGCCGCTCGAACCGACTCGGGGTTGTGGATGTCGATCTCGGCGGTGTTTTTGATCACCTCGCTGATGAGCTTCTTTTCTTCCGGCTTCTCGACAGGACTTGCCACATTCGTTTTCTCAACGGCTTTCGGCTCATCGGCGAAGCTGGTTTTCTCGGCCTTCAAGGGTTCCTTCAAAAATACCCGAACGGCTCTCGGGGAAGTATTCCAAAGAGTAAGTTTGCCTTTGGCCCAACGGTGGTCGCTCTTCAAAATGATGCGCAAACGCGTGGTATCGGAATCATAAGGATACGCGAACACCTTCTGTACTTCGCTTTGCGAGACGGTAACCATCCGGGCTGCGTCGATCTTCGTCGATTTCAAGACCAGCTGCACGAAGTTGCGTTCATAACTGGGCTTTATGCTCTTGGCCAAGACGGGTCGGTCAAACAAAAGATCAACCATGACCCCTGAGTCTGAGCGCTTTGCATTGACTTGGTTTAACTTCACGGCGGAAACGGCCGATTGCGGGATGAAGAACGTTGCGAGAAATGCAAAAATACTGACCAGCCAAAATCTCATCGTCGCGCCTCCTGCGCTTAAAGCCATTGCACCATCCTAGTGCGTTTTTTTTCGTTACTTCAACTGCTCGATGCGCTCTACCGGAGAGATGATATCGGTGAGCCTGATCCCAAACTTTTCGTTCACGACCACGACCTCTCCGCGAGCCACAAGCTTGTCGTTCACCAGAACTTCAAGCGGCTCACCGGCAAACTTTGAAAGCTCAACCACTGAACCTTGCGCAAGTTGCAGGATGTCTCGGATCATCATCTTGGTTCGACCCAGCTCGACGGTGACCTTCAGCGGGATATCAAGGATGAAGTCAAGCGTCTGGACTGGAGCGCTCTGGCCACCCTTCTTTACCTCCGGCCCCGGGGCTACCGCCCCTGCCTCTGGTTTGGGAGCTCCCTCTGCTGGTGCGCCGCCTCCCAAAGCAGCAGCCATTGCCGCTGCGGCATCGTCTATTGATTGCGCTGTTTGATCAGCCATTTCCTACTCCTTTATTGATCTGACACCGGACGAGTGACTTGTACTGCTCTATTTCCTCTTGATACCCCGAACAAACACCTGAACTTTGGGACGCCTTCAAGAAGCACGCTCAATTCGCCATCGGCATCTTGAGTGAGTGGGATGATGTCTCCGACGTTCAAGTTCACAAGATCGCCGACCGTGATCGCCGTCTCACCGAGATTCACGACCACCTCGGCCTCAACATCATGCAAGTGCTCACTGAGGGTCTTGGTCCAAAGCTTGTCTTTGCTATCCGTTTCAGCCTGAAACGTAGCATTCAATTTCTGTTTGATCGGCTCGATCGTCGAATAAGGAATGACGAGAGCGATCGTGCCACTGGCGTTCTCGAGCTCGACTTCAAACGTCGTCGAGATGATCACATCGCTAGGGGGAACCACGCCCACGAACTGAGGGTTCACTTCGGTGCGCACGAAACTGATTTTCGTCTTATGCACCGGGGCCCAGGCCTCTTCAAGGTCAGCGATGGCGAGGTCCATGACTTTTTTGATGATAGAGAGCTCAATGTGAGTGAATTCTTTTCCTTCAATCTTGGTGTAAGGACGATCCGTGCCTCCGAAGTAGGAATCGACGAGAGCATAGGCAAGCTTGCTTTCAAACACCAAAAGCGCCGGTCCCCTTAGGGCCTCGAACCTCATGATGCTCATGCAGCTTGGAATCGGCAATGTATTGACGAACTCGCCGAACTTGAGCAAGTCGGTTGAAATGATTGAAATGCTCGCGATCTTCCTCAAGCTGTTTGAAAGGCTAATACGAAACAGGCGTATGAACCTTTCATAGATGATGTCCAGCGTGGGCATCCGACCGCGGATCACGCGGTCTTGGTTCGTCAAATCGTAAGCCGCGACTTCCTGTTCAGGCGCCGCTTCAACACCGCCCGTGGCGGCGGCTCCCGCATCAGCCCCAGCAGTGGCGCCGAGATCAAGGTTGCCCTCGCTCACCGCGCTGAGTAACGCGTCGACTTCGTTTTGTGTCAGTACCTGATTCACGTTAAGAACCCCTAATTGCTAATCGCAAAGTTCGTAAAATAAACTCCCTTGACTTTGCTTTGCACCATGAACCCATTGACGGCCCTTTTTATATCATCTTTCAATCGTTCTCTTGCCTCGACAGCGTTGATTTCGTTGGCGCGTTTTGAGTTCAATAAATTAATGATCGTGTCTCTGACCCTGGGCAACTTCACGTCAAACTCTTTGTCAGCGACGCCCTGCTCTAGCTCAATCGATACATTCATCCGCACATAACGAGGATGCGTGCCTACTCCGGTCGTCAGATTCACCGTGAACGGCTCAAGAGGTATGATCTTCCCTGAGTCGCTCACGCCGGCGTCCCCATGCCCGCTTTTCGCGTCTCCATGTCCGCCCGAGGCTTCCCCGTGTCCTTCTTTAGCTTCACCATGGCCGCCCTTGGCTTCGCCATGCCCGCCTTTAGCTTGCCCACTCACGATATCTTGCACCGTGGGCGTCGACTTCTCTTTTTGATGCGAAATCATCAGCACTGCGATGATTCCCAACGTCGCCACCATATTGACTAAAGACGCGATCACGACGAGCTTGCTCGTGCCACCCGAGGTCCCACCGCCCCCCGCTGCTACCGCTTGTTGCTGATTTTCTTCGGCTGCCATAATCCCATCCTTATCCAAGACCTTGAAAAGCAATCCATGTGCCATGCACCAAAACAGGTGGGCAGCGCTCAACACGGAATATTTTTCCCAGTCGGGGCTCAAGGGCTAAACCTTTAAAAACAACCCTTTACCGAAGCCGCGCGTGAAAAGGCATGCCGCAGAATAATTTCAAAATCAGTCCCATTACCTCGCCTTTCTCCGTCAAAGGATTGATTGCGACGACGTAAAGCCAAAAAATTGACGACTGTATCGGTTCTTGATCCGGCGCGAACGCAAAAACACCGAATCCATCTGATGTGCAGACTTTTATGATCATCAAATAAAATATGTTTGTACTAATTCAACTACAGATAATGCGAATCAACGCCTCTTTATGGCCTCGAAAACTGGCCCCAGTATTGCTTATACCCTAATACTCGAATCAACTTCGAAGCATCTGCTCAAGGAGGAACAGCATGTCGCGCTCTCTTCACCTATTTCCAATTCTCATCCTGGTCGTTCTTTTCGCCTGCAAGTCCGAGGATGCGCCATCAAACGGCGGGGCTCTTTCATCTACGCCCGCGCTCACCGGCCCTATCGATCCCGCGCCGAATCCAAATGCTTGTTCAGAGCCAGGCCTTTTCGTAGTGCCTGCCGGCGAAATCGCTGACCCCGTCAACACTCAAGAAGAAGAACCTTTGAACGCTTCGGTTCAAAACCTGCTTCGAAACCGAGGGCAAGCGCACGAACTCAAGCTCGCCCTGCAATCAAGAATCCATTCACTGAGGCAGAGAGCGAAGCGCGATCCGCGCTCTGTCTTAAAGGCAAGGCTATCGGCTTCAGCCTTGGCGCAGATCCCGCAAGACGCGGCCTCTTGCCTTGAGCAACCGACCCAAGAAGAAGGTGAAGTGGAAGTTCTCGAAGCCTTCAGCGAAAACAACGAGATTACCCTGCAAGTCTTGTTTACATCGACATCGGGAAAGAAGCGCCAATTGCACTTCGCAGGAACGGCACCGGGGCTGCAAACAGGCGACAAGGTTCGCATCCAAGGATTGGCTCTGCCCTTCTGCGGCACCGATTCAGCCGCTGAACCAGAACCTACGGTGATTGATTCTGAAACCCAAGGTCTCGAAGTCGTTCAAGCTGCGATCTTGCCCTCGACTTTTGGGCCGCAGAACACCGCTGTCGTCTTAGTGGGGTTTTCAGATCTCGCAAACACCTACACTTTAGAGAAAACCCAAGATGTTTTCTTTAATCAAGTGCACAACTACCTTCTCGAAACTTCGTATGGCCAGACCTCACTCACAGGCCAAGTCTTTGGACCCTACTCTATTTCTCTTTCGCGAAGCGGCTGCGACAGCAATTCCATCGCAAGTCTTGCCAACGCCCAAGCGTCGCAACGCGGGGTAAACCTCTCGCAGTACCGCAGGATCGTTTACGTCTTTCCAAAGAATGGTTGCAGCTGGTTGGGACTAGGAACGATCGGAGGAAATCCTTCACGATCCTGGATCAACGGATCGTTGGTTCTGCACACGGTTGCGCATGAGCTTGGGCACAACTTGGGTCTCTATCACTCTAATGCCATGAATTGTGGTTCAGCCTCGATTGCTTCGAGCTGCAGCACCATCGAATACGGGGATACCACCGATATCATGGGCAATCTCGTCGCCGGCCATTACAACGCTTTTCAAAAAGAGCGGCTGGGATGGCTGGGTTACGGCGCGCAACCTCAAATTGCAACGGCTTCTGCAAGCGGGATCTTCGAACTTGAACCTTATTCCTTGCAAGGATCGTCGCGCGTAAAGGCCGTCAAGGTATTGAGGTCGACAAACTCGGCCGGAAAGAAGACCTACTACTACGTTGAATACCGACAGCCCACCGGATTTGACTCGGCTCTCGCCAGATCAAGTTCATACAACCTCACCTCAGGCGTGGTTATACACCAGGGCTCTGAGGTGACCGCCAACTCAAGTTACTTGCTGAACATGAATCCGACGCAAAGTTCGTGGTATAAAGCGGCACTTGGCGTAGGTCAAACCTTCACCGACTCAACCGCAGGAGTTCAAATCAAGCTTGTTTCAGCAAACCCAAATGCTGCTACGGTTTCGGTTACTCTGGGCAACTCTCCTGTTCCGCGCCTGGTGCTCTCTACACGTCTTGTGAAGCAGGTTTTTAGAATCAGAGAACAGGTGCGCATCGCTCTAGAGGCCGTCAGTGACAGTGCCGCCGCCGCGGGTGCCGACTTCACTCTTGAAGTGCGTGAACCTAACGGTAACGTGGTTCGACAGACCGGAGTACTTGATTCCGAAGGCAAAGCGACTGTCACTCTAGGAATCAGCGCTTGTGCCTCAGGAGGCACCTATCAAGTCGCTTCACAGGTGAAACTGCAAGATGCGCAGACAAGTGACGCTGCGGTATTTTCCGTAAGTCTGTGAGTGCAAAGGTTGCGAGAGATCGCCGTCCTGCACCAGCGTTTTTCGGTAGAGGGTGGTGGGCGAGCTTAATTGTTTTTCCTCCGTTCGCGAATGGCAACCCGTTGGCGACAAAGTTGCAGGCGCACGAGGCAGTAGCACCTGCAATGACCGCACTTTCATTGTCGAACTCAAAGGAGCAGTGGCACCTCTCTCAGCATGCCTCTTTTGTCAAAGAGAATGAGGTCCGTTTGCAGAAGATCGAGCACTCCTGACTTTACTGGGTTTTGAAAGATATAGCGGATTGTGTTTGTGAGGTCTCTTCCATATTTCACTGCGCGCGACCAGAGGCGCTGCTTCCAGAGTGAGGTGAGAGACAGGCCATTGAGGGAACCTCCGGTGCCGGACTTGGCACCCGCGTCGATTCCGATTCCAACTCCGGCTCCGACGCCGGAGCGGGTCGCGGTCATGGTGGTGGGGCTGAGGCCACCGCCGCTAGTAGTACCAATGCTAGTACTAGTACTGGTATTGGCACTGGCGCCAGTGCTACCAGTAGTGCTGGTACTGACAGTGACGGTGCGGATAGCAGCGCTAGCGCCAATACCGCTGCCAATGCCGCTGCCAATGCCGGTGCTGGTATTGGCCTTGAGCTTTCGTGAGCTCAATGCTTGCTTCTCCCTAAGCTTCCCCAGTATCGACTTCGCTATTCTACCTGCAACACTTCTATGAAAGTTTGCAAAACTCTCACCAGAAGGCGTCTTTAGCGCAAGATGAATGTGATTGCATTCAATGGCTATCGCCTTAAGCTCGATCTTCCACTTGATCTGCTCTTCTCTAATGATTTGTTTAATCTGCTCGGCATGTCTTCTGAGCACCGGGAAATGTGCTTTGAGCACACAGTGGTTGTATTGCTTAACTGAAATCTCTCTTCTCACTTTTCTTTTTGCATACTTATTCTCTTTGAAAAGAGTCAGTTGTTGTCGCATTTTTTTCACTATCCTCATTGGAAGAAAGATTTAAGTCCCTGACTGCTCGTAAAAAAGGCCTCTTATTTTCAGAAAAAGATGGAGCAACACTCATGCCAGCTGTTAGCGCATGATTCTTCGATTAAACGCACGCAAATTAAAATCGATAGAAAAATCTCATCTCAGTGAAGGTGCGCCTCGGGGCGATGATAAAGCAAAAGAATTGGGGGTGATTTAAAATGCAATAGCGGCATCGCAATCGAAAACTGTCTGGTCACACGGACAGTATTTTTTTCAAGACCATGAGGAAATTTTTCAAAACACTCTTTCGTGATTCCGGCTGCGCAACAAAAAAAATTTTCAAAGGCTTTCCCGGTATTCTGGCTGTGCAAAAAAATTTCAAAACACTCATGTCAAACGATCTATCCAAACGCCCTGCTTTACGCCAGACAGTGCATCTTAACCCCAACCGTTCATTCCAAGCGCCCTGCTCTACCCCGAACAAGGCATCGTATACGTCAATTGACGGAATTTCCCAGAACTGTTACCCCTGCTTAAGTCTGTGCTTTTTGGGGGTATAAATTGGGGCGGTTTCTTTTGACCACGCGACATTCCTCTGATTTCTTTTTTATAGTTCTTTACCTTTGGTGGTCGATCACACTTGCCCCATTCGCACGCTCAGCCGATCTGCCCGCCGAGCACGAAAGCTTTGACCTGCTTTGTGAAACCTGCGAAAGGCGCAAACCCATCCCTAACGGCGGTTACTCAAGCCCATGGGGCCCGATCGTTCACCCGAGTTGTTTTCAGTACGCTTCAGAAAAAACCCGCTATCGTGGCCGCAAAAAGGCAGAACGTGCAATTGACCTGTGGTTTGAACAAACATTCCTCACCGTTACACAAAGCTGCGCCTCGAGGTATGAAAACCTCAAAGATCCTTACCTTAAACAATGGGTCACTCAATTTAAAAGAACCGTCCTCACCTGTTCGGCAAAGCTTGATCTCAAACGTAAAACCGAAATTGCGGTCGCGGCTAATATTTCTCGCAAGTCTGACTTGCCAAAAGTTCTCCTCCCGCGCGAGATGGAAGGGATCGACTTAGGAAAAGAAGATCTTGAGGCTTTGCCCTCTGCCTTCAAGACAACGATCGTTTTTCCCAAAAGTCTTTTTTCAGAGGTTTTGACTGTCTTCGCTTCCAATAACCCAGCCTATGAAACGCAACAACATCTCGCTTCAGACACCCTCATCCATGAAGTCTTGCATTCCACCCAAGCCAACAACCGCAGAGACCACAATCAAATACGGCCAAATTCGAATAAACTTCGTCTCGATCGCATCCTCGTGATCACGAGAATGTGCACAAGGATGTCACAAGACAGCGCAGATCATGCCTTAATTGAACCACTGCTCTTTCCAGGCTCTTTAGCCAAATCCCCCTTGCAATTGGCTCAAAACCTCAAAAACTGTCACAACCTTTTCACAAGCCGTACTGGCTTCTCGCTAGAAAGCAAATATCTTCCGTCAAAAGGCCTCTCGGCAATCCAGGCCGCCTCTCTTTGCCAAGCCATCGCAAGCACTGCGCGCTGTTGGCGGAAACTGCGCACGGAAGGAGCGCGTTTCACAAAAAACTCTCCTCTATTGATGAAATTTACAGATGCGTTTCGAAAACGCTTCACTGAACTTGCGCTTCCGGATACGAACGAAATCAGCCCGACCATCGTCTCTTGGTCGCCTCGTCTGCAGAACTTGCTTTCACGACCCATTTCTTCCTCCTGCTTGCAAGATGCATTTCAAATCACCGAAGGCAAGGCCGTACGGATCGCCACGCCTTACACGATAGGCTTTTCTTTCGAGGCCAACCCAGGCGAGCACATCCTCACAAAGGTTCAGTCCGCCATCGACCAACTCCAAAGCCTTAGCTTGTGCGATGACAATGAAAGACGCGATTTTCTCGAGGCATTTCAAGAATTGCACTCAAACTTGGCAGAGGTTTTTCGTTCTGCCATTTATCAGGACTTCGTTTTGAAGAGGCTGAACCATCAGGCTGAAGCATCGTATAGGCCTCCAGGCAGACTTTCCAACCTCACCTCTCCTGACAGGAACAGCCTCTTTCGTGAACTCATTGGGGAAGGGTTGTACGATTCATACTTGTATACTTTGGAGCAAGTTCATCATCTCTCGCCAAAATATGAGTGCGTAATAGAATAAAAAAAAGCGGGGCCAAATTCTGGCCCCGCCCCTTGAAGACTTCTCTCTTTCTGATTGGCTTAGAACCTCAACAGGCCTCTAAGAAACCAGAGAAGACTACCTATTATTGCCTTCTCATATTCAGAACTTCTTGCATCAATTCATCTGCAGTGGTGATCGCGCGAGCATTCGCTTGGAACGAACGCTGCGTGGTCATCAAATTGATGAACTCGCTGGCAATGTCAGTCGTAGAAGATTCGATACTCTTCGGAGTAATCCTTCCACGGCCGCCTTCACCTGGCTTGCCAATGAACGCCTGACCTGAGTTCTTCGATTCGCGAAACTTGTTCTGGCCTTGCTTGAAGAGCGCCTCATTGTTCTCAAACTTCGCGATCGCCACTTGGGCAAGGTTGAGGGTCTCGCCGTTCGTGTAGATCGCTGAAAGCACTCCATCGTCATTGAAAGAGAGGCCTGCCATCGTTCCGGCGGTGTACCCATCTTGCAAATGCTTATAGAGATCTGAGTTCGTTCCGTATTGCGTGGTCTGCAAACCATCGCCGCCTTCGGCGATCGACTTGCCGAACATGAAATCGATCTTCTGGCCAGGAAGCGCGCCCTTATTGAAGTTGAACTCATTCTTATTGATGGCCTGTTCTTGAAGCCTTCCGTCACTTGCGAACTTGAGCCTTCCGCTCGCTCCTTCGATGAGTTGCCCCTTCTGGCCCCCTTGAACCTCGTCACCTTTGACCATCGCGTGCCAGTCCCAAACTCCGTCTTCGGCCTTATTGAAGTACATGGTGACAAGATGCGCATTACCCGCAGAATCATACACCGTGAATCCGTTCGAATAATTGCTGCTTTTGTCAGGCTGCTCCGGGTTCCACTCTGGACCTTTCTCTGCGCGAATATCTAGATTCATCGAAAGGTTCACTTTCGAAGTCCTCTTCGCATCGATTACAGTTCTATCGATTTTAATGGTCGTCAGTTTATTGGTGATCATCCCATTTTCATCGGCTTGAAAACCCATCACCTTCGAACCATCTAAACTCGCGAGCTGGCCTTCCTTGTCGAAGTTCATGACGCCGTTACGTGTAAAACTGCGGCCGTCTGCGCCGTCCATCACGAAGAAACCGTCGCCTGAAATCGCCAAGTCCGTCGAACGTTCCGTCTGGGTGAGAGAACCTTGCGAAAAGATCGGGTTTACGTTTGAAAGCTTTGTGCCACGACCGATTTGGTTACCACCCAAGATGCCTTTGAGTGATTTCGCGATCACGTCTTGAAACTCAGGACGCGATACCTTGAATCCCGTGGTGTTCGCGTTTGCCAAATTGTCACCGTAGATTCCGAGAGCCTCACCGCTAGCCTGCAGGCCTGTGACTCCCGTATAGAGAGATGTAAGAATACCCATTCGAGCCTCCTATGCTCATTTTGACCAAGATCTCTGTCAGTCGATCTTGGGGAGGCGCCCCTCTGTGTTCCACTTCCGCGGAATTCGAGAGGGACCCGCCTCTAATTCATGAACCGTGCATCCTGCGCGGTCCCTATTCGTCTTGCCTCGTATTCGACGAGACAAAACCCTGATTTACTTCATTCACTGCCACTACGCTATTACTGCCCCATCGATGTTCGTAAAAACATTCCCTTCAAGATTCGCGCGATCCATTGCCGTCACTACGGTGCGGTTTTTCACACTCACGATGAAAGCCGCGTCTTTCGTGAGAACAAGGGTGTCGTCCAGGCCTTTGGCTGCCGCTCTGTCTACCGCCTCATTGAGCCTTCTCATCGCATCAGGGCTAAGATCTAGTTTCCTGCTCTGAGCCCTAGCGGTAGCATGCGCTGAAAACTTAAGAGGCTCTGAAACTGGCTTTGACAGCTCATTTCCGAGGATCTGGCTGAAATTTTCAACGCTCTTCGTTTGGCTTCCTGGTGTTGCTTGCCCATCGCGAATCCGGTCCGGAGCCTGCGCAGGCTCACGACTGATCGTGCTGCCTGGCGTTCCGCCGACGGCTGGATAAAGCAACGTGTTTGACATGACTACTTCCCTCCTCTCTTGAACTTCACACTACTCTGTCCATTTTCCAGCAGTTGAAGCTTCTTCGCTAGTCGGTACCGAATTCCCGTCGGCAGGATTCTCGCTTCTTTCCGCCATTCCCATCGCTCTAGCGGCGGGATTAACGCTTTCGATCCCGCTTTGATTCTGGGTATTGGTGCCAGGAATGGGTTTGCCTGCGCGCAATGCTTCCGCCACCGGGTTTGCCGCAGTCAAATCCTGCGCTTCAGCCATGACGCGCCTGATATCCTCATTGCTCAGCGGTTGGGTGATCACCGGTTTTTCTTGGGCTTTATTGAAGGCAGCGGCATCCACAGGCATGTATTTGCCCGCGATTCCCGGCGTATAATCTTCAACCATGCGATCTTGAGCGATCTCGCCATCAGCACCTTCTTGTTGTGGCGAGCCTTCTGGGGCTCCGTTCATAGCGCCGCCACCAAGAAGGTTTTCCAATCCACCAATGTCAATGCCCGGCGGCAAACCTGATATTGCAGGAGCTCCTCCCGGGGAAGCGCTCGTTTGAGCAGGTTTTTCAACGACCTT
>JBFMCE010000049.1:0-26773 GCA_040754655.1 Bdellovibrionota bacterium
AATAAAGTTCTGTGGTTTTGTAGTTCTTAAGGATATAAAGGCCCCAAGAAATAAAACATTCTGCAGAAGATTTGCTCCTTTGAATAAAATAGCCCTCTTAAGGAGTTCCTATGAAGTTCGATAAAAAGACCCCGTTCTACGTAGCGATCGCGCTGGCAGTGTCACTGGCCGCATGCTCAAAAAAGAGCCCTGTAAGCAAGCCTGGCGCTTCAGATGACGAAAACAAGCAAGAAGCAACCGCTCAGGCAAGCCAGGGTGAAAAGTCACCAGCTGAGATCTTGATTGATCTTGCAAGCGCGTTTGGGCAACAAGATGCCGTGCGCGCCGAGGCCGGTGCTGAAGGCTGGGAAACGAAGATGAGCGAGCTTGAGGCCCAAGGCGTCTATAACTTTCATCAAGATGGCGGTTGTAAATTTTTGGAACCTATCCGTTCTCTTGTCCTAGAAGAATTGAACGCAAGCACCAAGGCTCAGTGCGAGATCGTAAAACTTGATCGCGATGTTTGTGAATCTTTGGTGGCAAGTGGTGAAGACATCATCAGCTATCGTGACCAGATCTTGTCTGCATGCGATGCTGAACAAGAAGGCAAAGATGAGCAAGAAAAGAAAGACAATCTACACAATAAGATCATCAACAACATGACGGAGCTTGGCGACCTCTTGCTCAGTTACAAGTACTTTCTTTCTCCTGTAATGACTGAAGCGGATGCTGTAGAACCAGTAGAACAGGAACAAGAAACTGAGTCACCAGCTGTCGCTGAGGCACAGCCTCAACCCGGTCCGTCACCGGAAGTCGTGAAAACTACGACGACAACCGTTGACGCTGAAACAATCGCTCCGGTCTCAACGGCTACGGTTGGTGTTGAGAACAAGGCGCCGGAATTGAAGAACCTTTCTGATGAACAGATTCAAAGCATAGGTTTGCGAGGGCGCGGAGCTCCTCCGAGCCCCATTCCGGGACCAGAGCAACTGAAGAAGGAAGAAAAAACCTCGGAAAAGAGCGGTTTGATGAAGTTTATGGAACCTAAAAACTCTCTCTGGTTCCAACAACAGCTCAAGAAGCTTTTTGAATAGTTCTTTAAATAGATGAAAAGGAAAAATCATATATGAAGCCGATCAATCAATTGACCGCCGCGTTGGCGATGGGTGCGCTCGTCCTCTCATTCGGGGCTTGTTCAAAAAAAGACCCAAGCAAAACTAAAGGCAGCGAGAAGGAAGCTCAACAACAAACTGAAGAACAGGCTTCGGGTGCTTCTGCGGCCGGTCAGGTCGCTCAGTATCCTAAGCGCATCGTGGAACTTGCCGTTGAGCTTGAAAGGCAAAATTCGGTTGTGGTCGATAACGCGGATTGGGAAGCAGAGATCGCGGCACTGAAATCAAGGGGTGTATACAACTTCTGGCAAGATGGCGGCTGTCCCTTAGTGAAAGGTGTTTCTGATATCAGCGTTGAAGGCTTGAAGTCGAGCACTGGCGACGAATGTAAAAGACAGGGTCGCTCTCAAGACGATTGCGATGAGGCCGTGAAGCAAGCTGAAGAGATTGCCTTGAAAATCGCTGAGATTCGCCAAGATTGCGCCTCAGAGGTTGAAGGCCAAACCGCGGAAGAAAAAGCTAAAAACCTCTACTACCTTGTCGTTCTCAAGGTACAGGATTTAGGTGAGCTTGCGCGCGACTATGGCGATTATCTCGAACCGGGCGCTGAACCGGTAGCTGAAGTCACTGAAGACGATGTGATTGTTGAAGTCTTCGGACCGGCTTCCGTAGAAACCGCGACCAAGGCGCCGACAGCGACAGGCACCTCGACAAACACCCAAAAGTAATCGCTGTTTCTCTAGTCGAAATAAAAAACCTAAAGCCCGTGTTTTTTTGAGAGCGATCTCAAAGGAATACGGGCTTTCTAGCTTGCACTTCCGTAAAACCCACGCCATAAATAAAAACCACCATGCCATCGCCCATTAAAAAAAAAACACCGTCAGATTCAGGCGCAGAATCTCATCCCAAAACTGCCTATGCCAAGGCAGGGGTTGATATCGTAAAGGCGGACCGTTTTGTTGAGACGCTTTCAAAAATGGTGAAGTCGACCCTAAACCCAAAGGTACACAAGAGCATTGGAGGATACGCTTCACTGTACCAAATTGGTCCAAATCAATTCATCGCGGCGACAACTGACGGAGTCGGCACCAAGCTCAAGCTTGGATTTGAACTGAACCGGCACCATACGGTGGGAATCGATCTTGTGGCGATGTCGGTCAATGATTTGATTTGCGTGGGTGCCACGCCACTTTTTTTCCTCGATTATTTTGCCACCGGAAAACTTGACCTCAAGACTTCAACTGAAGTGATGCGTGGCATCGTCGAAGGATGCAAGCAAGGAAGAGTCGCTCTTATCGGGGGCGAGACGGCTGAGATGCCGGGAATTTACGCCAAGGGTGAATATGACCTCGCAGGATTTGCAGTAGGCTTAGTCGATCGAAAAGATTTGATCGATGGCGGGGGCGTTAAAGAGGGGGATCTTCTCTTAGGCCTTGAAAGCTCTGGACCTCACAGCAACGGCTTCTCTCTGATTCGAAAATTGCTCGACAAAAAACCCCGTGACGCAAAATTAGTTCGCGAATGCTTTGAACCGACACGCATCTATGTCGATGCTGTGATCGCGTTGCGTAAGACGCTACGTCACAACTTAAAAGGGCTGGCGCACATCACCGGAAGCGGCTTTCTCAACATCCCGCGCATCAACGATTGTTTTGATTATCAGATCCAGCTCCCAAGAAGTTTTAAAATTCCAAAACTCTTCCTTCAACTTAAAACGCGCGGTAAGCTCTCTTGGGAAGAGCTCTACACCACCTTCAATATGGGTGTAGGCTTGGTTGCAGTGGTATCGCCGCAGACGTTTTCAAAGGCTGAACAAACGCTTCGTGCTTTGAAACTCAAGGCTCACTTGCTGGGCAGAGTAAAACGATCGAGACAGGGCTCTCGAATTTCGGTTCAGGGACCTGGGTTTGCGATCGAACTTCGATACGACTGACCCAAGCCTGGGGGCCAAAAAAGGATTGCCGTGCTTCCAAAACAGGCATTTAAAGACATCATCGCTGACCTGCCTTGGGTAGACCGCTATCGCATTGTCGTTGGGTCGCTCGCAAGTCGTGAGACAGTGAAAGACGCCTTGCTTGATGAGATCCCGGTCGTTCCTTCTTGGGCAATAGGCACGCTGAGTGAGTTTGCCACTCAGTTGTTGAAGGATTCAAAGATCACAACGCAATCCATGCTCTCGTTTTCTTCGCAATGCGACGCTCTTGAGTATCTCGCGAAGAGCAACCTTCTCAAAACGCACGCACCCAAACTTTCAGCCCACATGCGCGCTCGTCCGGTTGTAGCGAAGATTGCTCGTTTTCTCTCGCAGCTCGATCGTTTCTATGTGACGACTGACGACCGTGAAGCTCTGGTCGAGTATTTTGAAGGCAAAGACAAGAGCCTCTCGGTCTTGCTTCGCGTGGTGAGCCATCTCTGGGACCAGGACGAGTTTCTTCCTTTCAGCGAAGGACACGTTCTAAGGCAAACCCTTGAAGCGCTTGAGTCCGGCCGACTTCAAAAGCTTCCTCAAGAGGTGTGGCTATGGGCGTTTCAGGAGTTCACTCCGCTGGAAGAGACGCTTCTTGAGCGCCTGGGCGCGCAAGGGGTCAAACTCAAGTTCACGGCTCCCGAGAGCCTGTGCAAGATTTTCGAATCGCGGGCGAAACCGCCAGGATTTGAGTTCGTCGCTTTGGATTCTCCTCAGTCGGCAAAAAAAACATGGCGACCTCACTCCGTGTGGGATGAACTTTCTTTTTTGAAAGAAAAACTCCAGTCACTTCGCGCACAGGGAGTGGAGTGGCGGGAGATCGCTCTTTTTGTTCCGCAAGACGATCTTTACAAACGCATCGTACGGCAGAAACTTCGCGAGTGGAACGTGCCTTTGCTCGATCCCACTCTCTCTGGAGCCTGGAAGGATGAGGCGAGATGGGTTTGGTGGAGGGATTTTTTTCGCGCTTTGGCTGGCGGCCTGAAAGTCGAGGATGTGAGAGCTTGGTTGGGAAACGGTGAGCGCCGCAGGCAGCTCTTAGAGCTTGTGCATCGTCTTGGAGTTCACGCGGGCGCAAAAAGTTGGATGAAGATCTCAGGGCAAGTTGATATTCCGGAGCTGAAGATCTTGGTTGAGAGCGTCGACCTTTTCGGCAGAGTGATGGGCCCTGAAGATTTTAGGGCCTCCGTCGAGAAGCTTATCCCTCGCGTAGAAGAGATCTTGGGTCCGGGGCTTGAGTTTGATACTCCGCTGATTCTTGATTTCGCCAGGCATCTCGTCGAAGACCGCCCTTATTTAGCGCAGTACCGAGCGCGACTCCCGCGTTACGTTGCTCTATTTGAAGAATTTCTTGAAGCAAAGGCGCGAACGCTCTCGTTGAGGTCCCAAGAGGGGGTGCGTTTTGTCGCGCATGGGGTTTGGTTGCCGCAACCGGTGAAACACGCGTTTGCTTTAGGATTGAACTTGCTTGCGCGCCCTAAGCCGCCCCACGATCTTTGGGATTGGGAAGGGCTCGAGGTCAGGCAGGCATGGAATAAGTTGCACTTTGGGATGCCTTGGCAAGAACGCATGGCGAGAGATGAGGTTTTACTCGAGCACGCGCTCACAGGGCATGCGGAAACAACCTTTTCATGCTTGAGCTACGGCTTGGATGGAGCGCCTCTTCCAAAGGCATCGGCGCTGGCGCTTCAGATTTCCGCGGCTCCGACGGAATGTGAGGGCGGGCATGCGGCCGTGGGATGGAACCTGAAGCTGCACGAAACCTGGTCTGACGAAGGTTTGGCTCGCATTGAGCGTCCGGACCTTGCTCCTCAGTTTCCGTTGAGTGTTTCGGCGTTCGAAGATTACTTGCGTTGTCCGTTTTTGTTTTACTCAAGGCACGTCCTGAAACTCAATCGTGAAGACAAGCTTGGCCTTGATCCCGACGCACGAGCGAGGGGTACGGTCTTGCACCGGGCATTGGAAGAGTTTTTGAAACGAGAGATGGCGTCTCAACCCTTGACGTCGCTTGAAGAGGCGAGAAAGAAGTTGCGTGATCTCATCTCAGTTGAAGTCAGAAAAAACAAGCTTCCGGGAATGTATCGCCACGAGCCTCTTGTCAAAAAAGCTGTTTCCGTCATTCAAGCCAGCGGCGACCGGTGGCTTGAATGGGAGTTTGAGAACAGGAAAAAGCACCCAGGATTAAGGCCGATTGCGGTTGAGCTTCCGATCGAAGTCGAGCTTGCCGAAGGGGTGCGTTTGAAGGGAAAGATCGATCGCGTCGATTCTGACGGCAAGCACTGCGTGGTCATCGATTACAAATCTTCTTCGGCGCCCTTCATTGGAAACGAGATCCGTCAAGGAATCGGAGCCCAGCTTCTGGTGTACGCCAGAGGGGTCGAGGTGGCCCGCAAGCTTGAACCCGCAGCCGCGTTTTATCTTTCGCTGGGTCGCAAGATTGATTCATCGAAAGGCGTGTTTTTTAAGAAGTTTAATAAACAGCTCCATACGACTCACGCCCGGAACTCGGGGCTTGTCGATGGCGAATTCGGCACTTTGTTCGAGCAAGTGAGCGAAAAATGGACTCAGGCGGCGGAACAATTGAAAAAAGGCGATTTTCACCCGAATCCCGCGCGGGGACGTAAGGAATGCGTCAATTGCGCGTATCAGAAGATTTGCGGCCATGAGGGAGAACCCCAAGATGGCCAATGAGCGCGAACGCGCGTGGACTTCGGAGCAACGAGAACTCATCGCGGTGGACGAAAAAGGCTTGCCACGCCTTGCTCGGGTGGCGGTCGCCGCCGATGCTGGGGCCGGAAAAACCTCGGTGCTCGTGCAACGCTTGCGCAATCTTGCTCGAGACAAACGCGTTCTTTGCGTGTCGTTCACCGAGCGTTCGAAAGCAGATCTCGAGGAGAGGCTGCACGACCTGTGGAATGCGGAAGTTTACACGATACATGGCTTCTGCGCCCGTTTGGTCTCCGAATTCGGTTCTTTGCTGGGTTTATCGCCGCTGCTCCGGATTCTTGATGCGGAAGAAGCCTCAGAGCTTTTTTACGCGTGTTTTGAGAAGGTTTACCGTAGGTCTCCGCCGCAGAACGCCGAACACGGGGTGCAAACATTTCTTCAGCTCTGCCAACGGGCGCACTCCAAAGGAGGCAAAGTCGAGATCATCGATTGCGCGCAGGCTGAGTCGGGCCTTGAAGGTTTCGTGGAGCAGGTTTTAGCTGAGTTTGAGTTGCTCAAAGCCCAAGTCAAAGCGCTTGAATATTCGGATCTCGAGCGCTTCGCACTAGAGCTGATCGAGCAACAGCAGATCGCCCAGGTCTTGCAGGGTCGATACTCGCATGTCTTCGTTGATGAGTTTCAAGACACAAGCCGGGAACAGTGCAGGTTCGTGAAGGCCCTGGCCGGCGCGCGTATTCCGTTGTTTGTCGTTGGCGACGTGAAACAAAGCATCTATCGGTTCAGGGGAGCTGATGTAGAGGTCTTTAAAGAGTTTGTAGCTGAATTGCCGCATCTGCGCAGGCTCTCGGCGAATTTTCGCTCGCATGTAGAGGTTATTGATTCGGTCAACCGGGTATGCGCCCCCCTTCTTGAGGATTATGTCCCGATGCTGGCGAGCCGCCCTGAGTCCGGGCAGGCCGTTTATGATTCAACTTTGCCCCGAGTATGCAGAGTGACGAGCGAAAAAGATTCCGACGGCATAGCAGCGGTCTTGGCGAGGTTGCGTGCTCACGCGGTCGCTGACAGAGACGTGGTTTTGCTTTTGCGACGCGTCCGTGGGAACGAACGTCTTTTAACGGAATTAGTTGAACGCGGAATCCATGTTTCGACGGTGTCTTCCGCGAGCGCTTCGCTCGATGATTCCCTTGGGAAACTCTTGAACCTTTGGATCTGGGCTTGCGAGCCGTGGCAGTCTTTGCGTGCGGCTCAAGTCGTGGTCGATTTTCCGTGGATTTTCGGGAATGAGATCAATTCCCGCCCGCTCCGCGCTGATCTCGCTTCGCATCTCACCAGGTTGGCTGAGCAGATTCAAGTGCCAACGCCGCTTAGTTGCGACGAGCTTTTGCGGCTTCTCGACGAGAAGTTCAAGCTGCGTGTTTATTTCGGATCTCTTTTTGAGCAATTCAACCTCTTCATCTTGAAACACCAGAGCCAAGGTTTGCTCGCGTCGACGCTTGCGCGCAGGTTTGATCGAAGCCTTGAAGATGAAGGCCAGGTCGGCGGTTTTTCGATGCTTGCGCCTCCGCCGAATTTATCAAACACATTGCGAGTCATGACGGTGCACAGCGCGAAGGGATTAGAGTTTCCCGTGGTGCTGCTCGCTGACCTTCAGGCCAGGCGAAGCGCGGGTGGCGCCATCATCGCGCAAGATCGAAAGGTATGCTTGCTCGGGCGTGATGACAAAGGCGCGCTCGACAAGTCTTCTGACCAGGTGAAACAAGCTCTCGAAGCGGAAGACAAGGCCGAGGCTCAAGAGAGCGCAAGATTGCTCTACGTCGCGATGACGCGGGCTAAAGAGAGCTTGTTTTTCGTTGATCGCCCTGATCCCGGCGAAGAACAAAAAAAACCGACACAAAAAATTTCTTGGGCGGAGTGGATCCGCGCGGCGAAACCAAAAACATTGCCCGCAGGGGTTTTTGCGGTGGAACTCGCGTCCAACGCCTCTGTGCCGCCGGTTGGTTCAAAAGAGGACTCAAATGAGCCGATCGCAGGTTTTGGCGCCCCGATAGAAGATGCGCAGCCCGCGTACACGCGTGCGCGCTTAGGGGTGACCGAGCTCGCGCAGCGCCTTGTTCAAAATGAACCGATGATTTCCCTTAACCCAAGAAACCAAAGCTCCCGGCCCAAAGCGCGCGAGTTTGGCGTCGCCATCCATCAGTACCTGGAGCTTGAAGACTGGGAAGGATTAAGGCTCTTTTCACGAGGGAACCAGATCGACCTCACTGCATTTTGGAAGTGGTTTGGCTCTGAAACTGGCCGCCAGGTGTTTGGAGGCGAACACCGCGCGTTTCGCGAATTTGCCTTCGAGTGGAAGACGAGCCAGGGGATCGTGGCGGGTCGGGTGGACCTTTTGGTCGAAGCGCGAGATGAGATTTGGATCATTGATTATAAGGTCGTCTCGGGGAAGCGGGATCGCGACGACTTTCTGGTGACCTACAGGCCGCAGCTTGAGCTTTACGCCGAGGCCGTCAAAAAAATGACAGGCCATGATCGAGTCAGGGCTTTTCTTATTGATATCACCGCTGCAACGGATTCTGTTTGGCACGAAGTACTATTGATATCTGGCCATAAGCTGTTAGCCTGATAATATGTTGCGCCAATTTAAGGTAGGCTTTGGGGGAATCTCTGCAATCGTTTTGCTGGCGGCGGCGTACGCATCAAATGCGCTGGCGGAAAGCGACAACGATCAGCCTGGTTTTGTAGGCGATCGAAGCTTGTCCAGAGAAGCGGAAAACAGCGAAGACGACGAATACAATTTTTCCTGGCTTGATCCTGACAAGAAGGTTTACGTCCTCCAGAATCGAAAGTATCGCAAGGCGAATCGATTCGCGCTTTACTTCTCGCTGGGGCCCAATCTCTCGGTTCCTTATCGCACCGAGTGGGCTTTCGTCCCGAGGGCCGGGTATTGGTTCACCGAACAACTAGGGATCGAGGTGCTGTACGGGATCTTGTCGAATTCTGACAATGACACCTTGAAAGCGCTTAGAAATGCGAGTCCCAGCGCGCTGCCTTTTGTACGGGAAAATCGCAGCTACATGGGGGCTTTGTTCAACTGGTCCCCGTGGTACGCGAAGATCAATGTTTTCAACAAGATTCTTTACTTTGATTGGCTTTTCAATACCGGGGCAGGCCAGCTTACGACCCGAGTCGATCAAAACACACGCGCCGATCAACCTCCGAACTTCAAGACCGAAACTCATTTCGCCTGGTTCTTCGGCACTGGCCATAAATTTTATGTGACCAAAGATGTTCTTTTTCGATGGGACCTGATCGGCATGCTTTATAGCGCGACGAGCGCAGACAACAGGACGAAACAGACAAAGAGCAATTTTGATTTCACCGTGGGCCTAGGCTACGCATTTTAACGAGATAGAGAGCAAATGAAAATGACGCGACGGATTGCGTTTCAAGTTCTGACAATACTCGGTTTGTGCCTTGGGTTCGGTTTGGTTTCGCCGTCTTACGCCCAAGAACAATCGGTAGACAGTCCTGCGGCGGCTAGGCAAGCATTCGAAAACGGGATTCGCCTAAACTCCTCGGGCGATCACTATGCAGCGGCCATCCATTTTTTCAATGTGTATACCCTTGAGGGCGAGCTTCAGTATCCGGCATTAGGCCATCTTACTGAAAGTTTGATGCGAGCGAGGCTGCCGAATTCCGCGAGCTACTTTTTCATCAAGGCCTTGCAAAGCGGAAACAGGGTGGCCATTCAGAGGGTGCTCAAATATTTGCCTGAAATGATCGATGAGGTCGGCGGAGATCTTTTGCGCAAGTACGTCTTGCGCCATACTTCGGAGGGCGACTATGACGCCACGACGAGAAATCATTTCTTCTACTTCCTGGGTAAAGATGCGTTGTTGAAGGATGAACCTCAAAAGGCGTTGCAGGCGTTGGCCAAGGTTTCTTCAGGCTCCGGAATCATGGCTCAAGCAGCGTACGTGCGAGGCGCGGCATACGCCATCTTGAACCAACATGACAATGCCGCCGGGTCATTCAAGACTTGCCGAAGAATGGCGGATCGGGCCGAGGCTCGGTCAAGGCATTTCAAGAAAGAGTACCTTGATCTGGAAGCGCGTTGCACGGCGAGTCTGGCGAGAGCCTATTACCAACGCGGAAGCCACGAGGCTTCGGAGGAAGTTTACGACGAGATTCCGAAGGCGAGCTTCGTTTGGACTGACGTTCTCTTTGAGCAGGCTTGGAACGCGTACGCCAAGGGCGATTACAATCGAGCCCTAGGCAAGCTGGTGACCTATCGCTCTCCGTCGTTGAACTTCGTCTTCAACCCCGAGGTCGATATTCTCAGGGCGCAAAGCTTCCTCTCCCTTTGCGCTTATGAAGACGTGAATAAAACTGTAAACGAATTTAATGATCAATACGCCGGAGTCGGCCTTCAGATCAAAAATCTGCTGTTGAAAAACGAGAGCGACTTCACGGCCTTCTATGGGATTGCGAAACAAGCCTATTCGCGAAAACTGCACAACCAAAACTTGCTGACTAGGGCTTTGAACCGGTTCATTAGAGGGCCCTATTTCGCGGGCATGATGTATCAGGAAAGAAACATCCGCAGAGAGCTTTCATTGGTGCAGAGGCTGGCCAACCAGCGTGGCCAAGGAAGGTTCAGCGCGTTTCTCGAGAAAGTCCTGAACTGGCGGACCAAGACCGTGCGGATTCTCGGCGGAGTGTTCGTCAGGAATTCGCTGGCCGACTTGTATCAAGATATGATCGCGAACTTCGATAAAATGTCTTTCATAAAACTCGAGATGCTCAAGCACAGCAAACAGAGGCTTGAGCGTAAGGCTCTGATGAGCGAAGACGAAAACGGCGTTCTTAAGCGCGGCGCGTCCGGTATTGACAGGAAGGACTATCAATACTTTTGGACCTTCAACGGCGAGTTTTGGCTAGATGAGTTGGGGGATTATGTTTTTGCGTTGGAGTCTCAGTGTGGCGGGTAGGTTTGAAGGCGTGATGAAGTCTTGCAGATGGCCCGTCTTATTGGTGGTTTGGAGTCTTTTTTTTCCGGCCCTCGGATTTTCTTACTCCGATTCGCAGTTTCAGTCGGTCACGACCGAGGAAGAAGCTCAGGTCAACCGGATCAGGGACCAAGAGATTTCACAGCTCAAGATCGTATTAGGGAGGCGATTCGCCGAATCGCGGCGTCCTGATATCTTGTTGCGACTGGCAGAGCTGTACACTGAAAAGTACCGATTCTATTTCCTCAAAGAGAACGAAATCTACCAAAAGCTCCACAAGCAGGGACAGCGCCCCAAAACCGTAGACCATACCCGATCTCGGGCTCAGTTGAAATCCTCGACGAATGTTTGCCTTTCAGTATTGAATTCAAAGGTCCCGTTCAAGAAACTCGACCAAGTTTACTACTACCTTGGTTACAACGCGCAAGAATCAGGAAATGAGCGTGCAGCGTTGAATTACCTCGGGATACTGGTGAGAAAGTATCCCAACAGCATCTTCGCAGCTGAAGCGTATCGAAGTCTCGGTGATTATGCTTTTGAAGATCAGAAGTACGGGCAGGCGGTTTCACTTTTTGAGAAGGCCGCACGGTACACGAACGTGCCGAGTCACCCTAGGACGCTCTACAAGCTCGCCTGGTCTTACTACCGCGTGAAACGCAAGACCGATGCGCTCAACACCATGAAGCGGGTCATCAGCCTATCCACCGCGGCCAATGAGAAGTTCGTGGGCCTGCGCGAGGAATCTTTGAATGACGTCGTGCTTTTCTTTTCCGAGGCCGGCCGTTATGACGACGCCAAATCTTATTTTTCAGAGATTAAAGGCGGAGCCGAAATCTATGTGACTGCCCTGGGTAAGCTTTCGACTCTTTACGCAAAAAGAGGCGAATACAAACTCGCCATCGGCGTCAACAATGCCTTGCTCGAAGAATACGGCGAAAAGAGGCCAGAGCTTGTGCACCAGATGCACCGGCAGAATGTAGAGCTCTACCGCAAGCTGGGCGACGGCAAAGGCGAGGAAAACGCGCTTCGCAGGCTCGTGCAGTATTTTTCAGACCATTCCTCGGAGGTTTCAAGCTCTTCGAAGGAAACGAACCCTCTTTTAGAGACCAAGGGATATTTGCGCGGGCGCGCTACGGAGGTGCATAAGGACGCGCAAAAAAAAGGCGTGGGCCGTGAACGAGCTGTCGACATGTATTCGCGGGCAGCCGATTTGTACGGGCTTTACATCAAGGCTTTCCTTGAGAGACCCCGAGATGACAAAGACCGCAAAGAGCTCTCTGAGATCCGGATTTACCGTTCAGACGCGCTGCTTGCTGCCAAGCGAGAGCCCGAGGCCATGACAGAGCTCGAGCTCGCGCTTCAAGCCGATGGAGATTCAAAGCATAGGAGAGAGGCGGGCGCTACTCTTCTCAACATCCTCATCAAAAAAATTGATGCCGACAAATCAAAGAACAAGAACTTCACCGAGAATGAAAAGAAGTTCGTGAACCTTTCAGAGGCCTTTGAAGACATCTTCCCAAAAGACAAACTTGTCGCCGAACTTCGCTATAAGCGTGCGCGACTCGTGGCCGCCAAGTCCGGCCCTGAAGGTCTGTCGAAAGAAGCGCGCAGTGCCCTTTCTGAGATGGTTGAAAAGTACCCCGCTCGCGCAGAGGCGATCGAGGCCGCTCAAGAACTGATCGCAGATGCGGTCAAGCGTAAAGACCCTGAAAATGCGGCAGATCTCGCGAGATCATACCTTGAAAACAACTCCCTGCTTTCGAACGACAGGAAGGGCGAGTTTCGTCAGTATCTGAGGTCTGTCTTGGCGCGCGAGTCTTTCGCTGCGGTTCAAGAAGTTGAAAAAGACGAAGAGTACGAAAAAGCTGGTCGTGATTATGAAAGGCTTGCGGCGACTCCGGGCATTGATTCCGATGTTTCGTACCGGGCGCTGAACAACGCCGTAGTGAATTTTGAGAAAGCCGGGAAGCTTGACGACGCGGAACGCGTCTTGCTCTCGATGCATCAAAAGTTCCCCAAAAAATCGGATCCGCGCGAACGACTCAAAGGATTGGCCTCTCGAAACCTTTGGGGCAGCCGTTTTGCCGAGGCCGCAAAGCTTTACTCGAAGTTGTCGTCTTTCGATGGTTACACCCGAGACGAGAGATTGAGCTTTGTCCGCACGTCATTTTGGCTTAGCGCTTCGATAGGCGACCCGGCTTCGGCTTATCTGACGGCCCATCGGGGTCTGAATGAACTCTGCGCCCCGATGAAACACGCCGACGACCGCTGCCACGAGCTTAGCATCGAGACCGGAAGACTCTTGACTGAGGCGAATCGCCTGCAAGAGGGAGTGTCGCATTTGAGGGCTTACCTCGCAAAAAGCCTTCCGCGGCAGAGAAGGGCTGAAGCTGCCTTCATTCTCGCCGAGACTTATCGTGATTTGCACGAGAACAGGAAGTACTCGCAGTACCTTGAAGAAGCCGCAGCTTCGATTGGCAAGGGTTCTTCGAAAAGAAAGAAGCAAGAGGCCGCGGATTCGCTTCAAGAACGGAACTTCGCCGCCAGGGCCGCTTTCTTGCTCGTCGAACCCCACTTCCGGAGGTTCAATCAAATTCGTCTTGGGTTTCCAGAATCTGCTCTCAAGGCGCAAACACGAGAAAAACTCTCGCTGCTCGAGAGCCTGGTCACCCGGTATTCGCAAGTCGTTGGATATGGCGATGGCGAGTGGGGGATCGCAGCGCTGGAACGCCTGCATGATGCATTTTCGAGCTTCTCGCGAGAGCTTGAGGCGGCTCCCGTTCCAGCGAAACTTGAAGCTGCCGCGCGTGAACAGTATGTTCGAGGCATCCGGCAGGTAAGCGCCCCGATGGCGATGCGAGCCACCGAGTTTTTGAAGCAGGCCTATCAAAAGGGCACGCAGCTTGAAGTCACCACGCCAACGTTTATAGCGCTGACCCAAAGGCTGAGCCGTCAATCGCCGCGAGAATTCCCGCCGGCGCATTACACTTTGTACGGTGAAGATCTGCATGGGGTTGGGAAGAGCGCCCTCAAGCTCTCAGGAACGGTCGTGGCGGGCAAGGCGGACGAGCTCAAGTCTTCAGGCCATTCTTGGCGCAAGCAGGTTTTTGATAAACTTTCGCAGAATCCGAAGTCCCCTCAAGCTTGGGTTGAGTTCGGAAACCTCGAAGCGCTTTCAGCAAGACCGAGGCTCGCTCGCCTTCTTTACGAACAAGCGCTTTCAATCAACTCGAAATACGCGCCAGCGCAGGCAAACCTTGCTGTGATTCTTGCCTTGGAAAAACACAACATCCAGGCCAATCAGGGTTTCACCCGGGCCGCTGTGCTTGACGAGTTTGATAAGGAGATTCGTTTTAACTTGGCGAAATCCCTCCTTGCATTTCATCATTTCAAACCCGCTTTTGAGCACCTTCGCAGCCTCTCGGCACGTTTTGCCGATGATAAGGAAATCACCGAAGCCTTGGCTGTGGCGGCTTTGGGACTAGGACAGCTTGCCTCAGCCGGCTCGAAATTAGAGGAACTCGACGCAAAAGGTAGCAAGCGATTCACTCTTTGGTACAATTGGTCTGTGTGGGCGGTTCTTTCAGGAGAGTCTAACCAACGCCAAAGGGCGATTGAACAACTCAAAGACCGTAGAGAGAGTTTGAGTCCGTTGGAAAGAAATCAGGTTGACGTAGTTTTATCGGCTTTTAGTGAGGCTAAGGTCAAATGATCAGCCAAGTGAACAACCAATTCAAGCCTTGGGTTTTAGTTGCATGCGGCATTGCCTTGTTTTTTTCGTCTGATCCGGTTTTTGCGCAGAAAAAAAGCCGCTTTCGGTCGGGCACCGAGGTTCGTTCGGCGAAGCCGCGGAAACTCCCCAAAGTTGAAGGCCATAATGTCGTGCGCGAAGAAGGAAAGATCGTGGCTTACAAGAAACGCAGCGCAGTTGATTTAGATGATACTTTATTGGAAGGCGAAGTGCGAAACCCATCAGAGTTCTACTTTGTTCACCGTCCGGAAGAGAAGTTTGGGAGCTTGGTGAAGAAGCGTAAGAATTTTCACAAGGAGATGCTTCGCGATACGGTGATGATACGATGAATGACCAAGTCGTCGTTTTAACGGTGAGAAGTCAAAAGGCCTCGGGCGAAAGGATCTTCAGGCTCCATAAGAAAAGGGCCGTCTTAGGATCAGCGACTTCGAGCGATTTGAGGCTCGATGACGGTTCAGTGAGCCCAATCCACGCGATTCTAGAGGTGAGCGGGGTTGATGGCAAGCCCGTCATTTATGATCTCGCGAGCGATTCGGGCCTTCAGGTGAACGGAGCGACAACGGTCCAGGCGACTCTCAACCCTCAAGACCAACTTCAAATCGGGCCTTACTTGATCACCGTCCAGGTCCAAAAGCTGGGCGAGATTCCTAAGACTCCTGAAAGAGTCCGAGAGTCCTTCGGACAAAAGTTATTTGTGAGCGAGAAGGAAGATCTCGCCCCTCTTCTGCTTGAGAATGAAGCCGAGGTTATCGACATTTTCGACCGCAGGCCGGAGTCGAAAACAAGCCTTCAAGTCGTGATGTTCTACAACGATACCATTCTTGACGTAGAGCATTTCGTTGACAAAAAGAAGGTGCTCATCGGACCGGTCATGGGAGCTGATTTCCCCATCCCGCCGGTATTGCCGACTGCCGATGCTGGCCGTTTTGATCTAGTCACGAATGAGAGCGGCCAGTATCTTCTTCATTTGCACGAGAAGATGGAAGGGGTGGTCAGCCAAAACGGGCGACTGGCCTCTTTGAAAGAAGTCATGAGCGCGGTTTCAACCGCGGGATCCAAGAGCTATCGTCTTGAAGACAAGGGATTTGCGAAGGTTAAGTTCGGCGACATCAGCTTCTTCCTGAATTTTACGCCAGCGCCTCCGCAGCTCAAGCGTCCAAAGCTTTTTGAAAAAGACCCTCTCTTCTTGCGCGTGTGGTTGGCTTCTCTTGCGCTGACGGCGCTTGTTCTCGTCACGATCACTTCGGTGACAGTGGACCCTAAGGTTGAGATTGAACAACTTCCTGAGCGGGTTGCGACGATTATTTATGAGCCGAAGCTCTTGCCGGTTGAGCGACCGCCGATGCCGAAGGCCCAACCCACCGAGCCGGTTGCCTCAGAGAAAAAGGCGCGTCCATCAGAGCCCCCAAAGGTCATCAAGGTGGTCGATCCTAAGACACCGAAAACCGAAGCTCCGAAGAATGCAATGATCGGCGAGAAGACCCAGGTTGTGAAGAAAGACGACGATCGTCCGCAAGCCGTGAAGCCTGACAACAGGCCAAAGGCGGTAGCTCAGAAAGCTTCTGGGCAAGAGGGCGCTGGCGCGAAGGCGATCGGCCAAGAAGGACGGCGTGGCGAAGCCAATAAGCCGAAAGCCGCGGTTGCTCAGCAGAAAGCTTTGCGTCCGGGAGAAGGCAGGCCTACGAGCGGAGCTGTCGCCAATAAGGGGCGCTCGCAGACAAACGATCTCGGCGTGGTAGACATGTTCAAATCGCAGCAAGGCGTTTTGAATAAGTTGCTTGCTGGCGGAAAAGGCGTGCAAAACGCTGCATCAAAATTGGAAGGCTATAGCGGTTTTACGTCGCAAGGGCAGGGCGGCCTTGGCGCCGCAGGTTCAGGCAGCGGCGGAGGCGGTCAGTCCATGGGGCTTGGAGGGTTGGCGGATAAAGGCTCTGGAGGCGGAAAGAAAGGCAGTGGCCTTGGCGCTTTAGGAAGCGGAGGAAATATTCTTGGTGGCACGGGTAAACTCGCGATCGACTCCGGCGGTGGAAGCGGTGAGCCCGTCGTGCAAGGAGCCATCGATGCCGATGCAATCGCGCGCGAACTCGCGAAATACGCGGATCAAATCAAGTATTGTTATGAGAAAGAAATCAATGCCGAGCGCCCTGATCTCGCAGGAAGAGTGGGAATACGCTTTGTCATCGGAGCGAGCGGTTCCGTGACGAGCGCCGGAGTCAGCAGCACCTCATTGAAACACGCTCCCACTGAAGGGTGCGTGATCGAAGTCATTAAGCGCATTCAGTTTCCACAAGTCCGAGGCGGCGGCATTGTCGAAGTGAGTAGGACATTCGTGTTCAAGCCTTCGAATAAGTAGATCTTTTAAAGAAAGGTGTGTTTTTGGGTCAATTTGACCATCCGGCTCAGCAGCTTTATACCTTCGTGCAGTTGGCATTGCCGATTGGCTTTAAAGTCTTGATGGCGATTGTCTGCGGCGGATTCATAGGCTTAGAGCGCGAACTTAAGGGTAAGCCTGCAGGCGTTAAAACAAATATCCTTATCTGCCTGGGTGCCACGCTTTACACGATCATCTCTGTCTTGATGGCGGAAAGCTTTAGTGACACCGGTTTTCGGGGTGATCCCGGCCGAATCGCTGCACAGGTCGTCGTGGGGATTGGTTTCATCGGAGCCGGGGCAATCATGCAATCGCGCGCGACTGTTGCTGGTTTGACCACCGCAGCGACGATGTGGGTGGTCTCAGCAATCGGCATGTGCATTGGTGGAGGTTATCCGGTCGTGGGTTTCGTATTCACCATGACTGTTTTGTTCACGTTGCTCGCGATCGACAGGCTTGAGACGCGTTTTATCAATCGTTCCGGTGCACGTGCAGTAGAGATCATCTTTGAAGATGATGACCTTGGCACGGTTCGCTCTGAGATCAATAAGGTCATGGCCGCAGATGAAATCGGGTTAGACGACTTTGATATCGCGAAGAATGGAAATCAATACGTCCTGCATTTGCAATACACCAACCGAGCAGCGTCGCATAAGAGATTCATCTTGGATCTCTGGAGAATCAAAGGCATTCGAGAAGTGAGGCAGTTGTGAGTGCTCCGACGGTCTGCAAGCATCTTCTCGTGAAGGGCGTCGTGCAAGGGGTCGGATTCAGAGAGGCGGCCTACCATGAGGCCAAACGCCTCGGTCCCCTTAAAGGGTGGGTGAGGAATATTTCAAGCGGAGACGTTGAAGTGCTTGTTCAAGGTCCGGAAGATTTGGTGAATGCATTCATCCAATGGTGCCATAGAGGGCCGGCGGCGGCTCGAGTAGATTACGTGGACGAAAAACAAGTGAAAGTCGAGCCAGCTTTGACAAGCTTCGGGATACGACGCCTTTGAGCGGATTCCTCGCGAAGCTTTGAAAGATTTGATAAACGAAAAAAGGCTGATCAACTTCAAAACGAAGCCAATCAGCCCTTTTTTAAATCTTCTGGTGAAGATGAAACGATTAACGAACTGCGTTTTTAAATTCTTTACCAGCGCGAAATTTTGGAACAGTCATCGCAGGAATTCGAATCTCTTTGCCAGTTTGAGGATTGCGTCCAGCACGAGCTTTACGCTTCGACTTTGTGAATGTTCCAAAACCTACTAGAGTAACGTCGTCGCCTTTTTTCACAGACTTCTTGATGAGTTCGAGACTGTTGTTAAGTACTGCCTCTACGTCGGTCTTCGTAAGTGAAGTGGCTTTTGAAACCTGTTCGACGAGTTGAGCTTTGTTCATTAAAATATCCTCCAGTGATGGTTTCGTCGTTTATGTTTTGATTTAGATGAAAGGAATAATTAGCGTTCCCACAGTCAAAGTGTCAAGATTGTATTTAAATTTTTCTCTAATGATTTTACGCGGCGCCGGCCGTAAACTAAGAATGAGAGCTTAAAGCGGGCTATGCAAAAAACATATCAAATTCGTGCCTATCACATCGCTGAAAGACTTCGTTTACGAGATGTTCGTGATCGCCTGGGATATAATCATAAAGAGCTTTCCAATTACGAGATGGTCGTTCAGCTTGGAGGCGATGACGCTTACCTCTTGGTTTACAACTTTGGGTCGGTCGTCTTCTTCAACGTTTCAGATAAAGAAATCGAAATCGAGATGGCAAGGCTGTCCGAGTTTCGAACGCCGTCTGACACCATGCGCACGAGCGATAACTTCGTCATTGAAATTTCTGAGACCGGTCAGAATAAGGCTCAATTTGATAAGCTGCAAGTCCGCAGCTTGAGCTATGATAGCATCAAGATCGCCAGCGTGCTTCTTGCGCAAAGTGTCGCTCTTGAATACTACGAGATCTTGATCGAGAACTTGTTAGAAAAGACGAGCAAGTACACACGCATCCTCGAAAAGGAAGGGAAGTATCTTGATAAGAGCGAAGACCTTATCAAGTTCATCGGCTTGTGCTTGAACACGAGGCAAGACGTCATCGCAAACCTTTACATCGTTGATAGCCCTGACGAGGTTTGGGAAAATAACGATCTTGAACGCCAGTTCACAGATCTTAAAGCCATTCTCGACATTGACGTTCGTTACCGTGCCCTAGAGCATAAGATTCAAATCATTCAGTCGAGCATCGATATCATTGTAGACCTTTCGAAGTCGCGCAAGATGACTCAACTTGAGCTCACGATCATCGGGCTGTTTATGCTCGACATCATCATTTCTATTTTCTTTAAGTTTTTCTAATGTTAGCCTTTATTGAAAGACCGGGGGAGATATGACTAAAGCAGATCTCGTCAATGTGATCTCTGAGAAAGCCAAGCTTCAGCACAGGCAAGCCGAAGTCGTTGTAAACCTTGTTTTTGACCTGATGGCAGATGCTTTGAAGCGCGATGATCGTATTGAGATTCGAGGATTTGGAAGTTTTGTGAATCGCAGTTATGGCAGCTACCAAGGCCGCAATCCCAAGACGGGTTCGGTCGTTCAAGTGGCTCCAAAACGGGTTCCGTTTTTCAAAGTCGGCAAGGAATTGAAAGAGATGGTTGATGTGTACAACCATCCTCGTCCTGGCGTTACTCCTCAACCGTTACCGGCTGATGACGACGATGACGATAACGAGAGCTAAGAGAACCCGGTAAACGACAAAAACATTGAAGGTTTTTGTTTTTGCGATGTAGCTCAGCAGGCCGATCGCAAACGCTCCCGAGATAAAACTCGCACTCAAGCCCAATAGTATTGTAGCAGCCTCATTTCCTCCTGCGGTCAGCGCTTGCACGATGTACTTCCCCTTGAGTAAACCCGCTCCCCCGACGACTGGCGCTGAGAGCAAGAAAGAGAATCTTGTCGCCGCTGAACGCGACATCCCCAGAGCAAGAGCCGCGGTGATAGTTACGCCTGACCGAGATACGCCCGGAATGATCGCCAGTGCTTGAGCCGCGCCGATAACTAAGGCATCCCTTACGCTAAGGCCGCTGAGGTTTCGTGACTGCGACCCTTTTCGGTCAAAATAGAACAGCAACAATCCAAAAGCCGTTAAAGTAAACGCGATTAAAAGCGGGTTGCGAAACGTCTCTTCAGCATGCTTTTGAAGGGTGAATCCAAAAATGACGGCAGGAATGGTGCCCACGATGAGATGCTTCCATTGGATGCCGTTTTTGTTTTTTTTCTTTTGGAAGGGTTGTTTGGCCAAATCAAGCCAGTCTTTCCAATAATACCCCAAAAGCGCTCCCAACGTGCCCATATGAAGCGCAACATCGAATGCCAACCCAGGGTCTTTCCATTCAAACAAAAAGGGAGCCAGCACCAAATGCGCAGAGCTGCTCACCGGCAAAAACTCTGTGAGCCCTTGAAGTATCCCTAAAACCAACGAATGTATGGGTTCCATCCTCTCCATCGTATCTGGCCGTCGGGGATCGGTCAATTTTGCCTAGCCTCTCTTTTGTGCGGTAGAAGGCAGTTGCCGTTCAAGCAACCGTCACGCTCGTCCGAAATTTAAATGAAGGGCATGGATCAAAAAGCGTGATGCTAAGACAGACGAAGTTCATTTTTCGCGCAATTTATATCATCGTGGGATTCGGATTAGCCGTCTTGCTCGTGTGGATCTCTCACGATTTGCTGAGGCTTGTTGATCGGCACATGCGATCAAATAGTGCGTCGCACCATTATTTGCACAAAATCACTCAGGCCCGAATTCAGCTGAATCAGGCTTTTTCTACCGCTGAGATCGCCTTTTTTACCCAGGATGTAGCGCTCTACCAGCAGGCCGTGGAAGCTGGAAATGGCGCCGTTAGGCAATTCAAGACTTACAAAGAACTCGACGACGAGACTCGACAAAAATACCTTTCACATTTCAAGCTAGCGCTCTTGATGATCGAGAGGTTTCGGCCCGCAAAGCCTAACACCGCCGATCTGAAGTACATTGCCGAGCTTAGAGCGAACTTCGATCAACTGATCCTCTCTTTGGTGAACGACGAGACAGAGCTCTGGGACAAATTGTTCGTAAGTGATTCTTTGCTTCTCTACAAAGCGAAGACAAGCAATCAAATGCTGCGTTTCCTTTATTTCGCTCTGATCAGTTTTCTGGCTTTTGCAGTTTGGGCGGCTGTTAAAGGGCAGAAAGCTGCGCTTGCGATTCGTGATAGCGAGCTTTTGCACCGCTCACTTCTCACGGCGATGTCAGAAGGGGTGATTTTTTGCCTGTCGAATGGTTCTATCACCGCTGCGAACTCAAGCGCTGAAACCATCCTGGGTTATTCGCCGAAGGGACTCTTGGAAAAGAGCATCTCTGAGGTTTTTGCGCAGCTTGAGATTGACGACCCTTCGCATGCCAGATCAAAGAATCAGAATATCGTCGACCTTTTAAAGGCGGAAGAGCCGATTTCGAATCTTGTCGTGCGGTTTCATGCAAAAGACAATTTCTTGCGGTGGGCTTCTTTGAGTTCTCAGCCTCTCTTTGAGATCGGTGAAGAAGTGCCTTTCGGGTTCGTGGTGTCTTTTAGCGACATCACCAGGCGAAAACAGGCTGAGCGGCTCATCCTAGAGCAGCAGCAGCAGATTGTGTTTGCCTCGAAACTTTCGGCCCTAGGAGAAATGGCGGCAGGTGTTGCGCACGAGATCAATAACCCGCTCACGGTCATACACGCGAAGGCCGGGCTTCTTAAAGATTTGGCCGAAGCGGGTGAGTTGACGGGAACGAAACTCTTGGAAATGGCCAAGTCCATTGAGTCAACGGCGATGCGCATTTCAAAGATAGTCCGCGGGTTGCGCGCGCTAGCCAGAGATGGGAGGAATGATCCCTTTGAGATGGCTTCTCTTGGTGGCATTGTCGATCATGTTTTAGAGATCTGCCGGCAACGTTACATCGACCATGGGGTTCGGTTAGAGGTTGCGCCAGTTCCTGCGAGTTTAAACATTGAGTGCCGCCAGACCCAGGTTGAGCAAGTGCTTCTGAATTTGCTGAGCAATGCTTACGACGCCGTTGTTGACCTGGAAGAGCGATGGGTGAGGATTGAGTTTAATGCGCTTCAAGACGACCTAGAGATCACGGTGAGCGACAGCGGCCCAGGAGTTCCAAAAGAACTGCGTGAAAAAATCTTTCAACCCTTCTTTACCACAAAAGAGGTGGGAAAAGGCACAGGTCTGGGATTGGGCATTTCATTGAGCCTCGTGGCAGAGCATAACGGGCGGTTGACCCTAGATTCTTCGTCGAATCACACCCGTTTTGTGGTTCGGCTTCCATTGCGGCAATCAAAGAAACTGAGTAAACAAGACCCACTCGCGGCTTGAAGTGGAAAGGCCCGAAACAAGACGCGCTGGTCGCTTACTTCGGGCCTTCAGTATTGAACAAAATCTGCTCGCACTCTTAGGGTATTCCAAGTCCGTCGAAGATTTTCTTAACTTCCTTTACAGTGCCCTCCCGCATTCTTTCCCAGCACTCCAAAGTTTCTTGAGCATAAAGCACCTGATAGTCCTGAGGAAGAGCGTCATCTTCATGAGCGACATATCTCCTTTGGGCTTGGTTTCCCTGGTCGATGCACTTCTTGAGACTTCCGATCACCGAAGGACGTGGCTGAATCCAAGGGCTCCCTTCCGGAGGCAGAGCATTGGTATACAAGTCTTCCTCGCGTTGAGCATACGTGTCTAATTTGCTTGGATTAGGATTGTCGTAGACTATGAGGTCTGGGATAACCCCTTCGATTTGATTGGTGCGACCTGACGGCAGGTAGAACCTAGCTGTCGTGCTCATTTTCAGTATCTTCGGATTACTTTTTAATCTCGAAGGAGTTTGAACAGTGCCCTTTCCAAAAGTCCTCGCTCCGACGATGAAGGCCCTTTGATGGTCTTGAAGCGCTCCTGCCACGATTTCAGAGGCGCTGGCAGATCCAGCATCAACCAAAAGCACCAGCGGTAAGATTGTGAATGCTGGTATCGTTGTTCGTTCTTCAAAAGACTCATCCTCAGGATCCGTGGTATCAATGTCTTTCACGAAGACAACTCGCTTGTTTCTGGGCAGGAATAAATTCGAAATGCAAGTGGCTTGGCTCAATAGACCCCCGCCATTTTCTCTGAGGTCCAGGATAATTCGTTTTACATTTCTTTTTAGTAAAGTTCCCAGTTCGACGGCAACTTTCATGCATGATTGATTTTCGCTGAATGAATTCAGCTTGATGTAGCCAGTCTCACCAAGTGCGAGGTCAAAACCTTCAAGCGGTTTGCTAGAGACGTTCTCTGTGACGACGGGACGTCGTTTGAGCTCAAAATAAAGGGTGATCTGTTGCTTCCGTTCGATGGCAAGTTTAACCATCGTTCCTTCCGGACCACGGATTTTCGCAACGACGGCTTCTAGATCGAGATCAGAGACGTCTTCGCCATTCACGTGAGTGATGACGTCCTTGGCTCTGATACCCGCTTCAAGCGCAGCTCCTCCTTCAATCGGTTGAATGATGACAACACGACCGTTTCTTTTTTGAAGGACGGCTCCTACGCCCACGAAACTTTCAGTCACGGATTGCCTTTGGTCGGCTTGGTATTCAGCCGGTGAGAGGTATGTGTGAGGATCAAAGGCGGCACCGAGGTAGCTATTGATTGCAGTGGCTGAAATCATCTCTATTGGAGATGATTTCACGATCTTCTTTTCAGCAAAATCGAAGATATTGTTTATCTGCAGGGCGGTTGCGCCTTGTTTTTGAAATAGGCTCACCCAGGCCACCAGGTCTTCCCGGCCTTGCTTTTTTAAAGTCTCATTTTCAGTGATGCGTTCTTCGGTGCCTACTTCTGAAGCGTACTTTATTTCTTGAAGCTCAACCATCTTTACGATCCCGAAGCTCCGTACGGTCTTGCCCAGCCACTTTCTTTTTGACTGAATATGAGTATCAAGCGCAAGCGTGAGGCCTGGTTTCCCCTTTGCAAGCATCGTATTTAAGCCTTGTACGCATCCAAGAAAGCTCTCTTTGTCAGTGGAACAGTTTTTCGGATTGATGAAACCGCGCACGTCTTTCAGTGAGATGCCAGTTTCTTTCCAGTATTCTGAGAATTCTTTCTTTGCCGAGAAAGCCGATGAGACTAAAAAACACTGAGAAGCCAAGAAAACAGAGAATAAGGCCCTAGCTGAGATACCCCTAAATAAAACCATTTCATACCCCCTAAAAATATCCCTACAGAGGCGCTACCGCTTGTGTCGCAATGAGTCAAGATGGAGATGGTTTTTTTCCCCGAGAATACAAAAGCTCAATCGGTGTTCGACGAGGCTTGTAGAGCGTGTTGAATGAGCGCTTCACACAGGGCTGCTGACACTTTTTGCAGGTTTTGGGGAAATTCTTCATGGGTGCCTTCGTAAGCAAAGTCAACGATGCCCCGAAGAACGGCGCAGTGAACTTGGGCTTGGTTGCAAACCGCAACACAACCGGCGCTTTCCCAGTCGACCGAAAGTCCCTGGTGCAGCGCCAAGAGCTCGTCCCGTCGCGCGGTGGTGACGATGTCTTCATTTCCAGATAAGATCCTGCCTTTTGTAATGCGCTTGCGAGCAGCCACACAGAAGTTAAAGATCGAATTGCTGAGAGACTCGCTTGTCTCATGTTCGGGAAGTCTTTCGGGTCTGCCGAATTTTCGGTAATAGTCATACTCAATCACGGTATCCGCCAAAACAAGATCGCCGATCTTGAGCTCGTTACTCAAGGCGCCCGCACAACCAAAGTGGATGATTTCTTCGAGATCAAAAGTGTCGATGAGAAGTTGAGTGGCTGAAGCACTGTTGATCTTGCCGCATCCCGAGATGATGACGACGCACTCTTTGTCGCCGATGAAGCCGCGTACCATTCTCCTTCCATGCACCCGCGTTTCTTGTTTCTTCTCAAGACTTTGGATGAGTGCAGAGCCTTCTCTGAGCATGGGTGCGACGTAGCCATATTTTAGATTTGATGCCATGGGTTCGCCACCTGTATTTGGGTCTGGCACTTCTACCGCACCTGTCATTGGGCCGCAATCTTGGTGTTTTGGGCTCGGCGGTCCTTTTACGGAACGGGTCGTTTTAGCCTGAAAACCCTTCTGAGGATGCTCTCAGTCCGTTCCCATTCATTCTTTTCTAAATTCTCAGGAGCAACAACCAAGTGGTGCGGAAAAGAGGCGTGCAATGGAAAGAATCGCCATTGCGTTAAGGCATGCCTACGAATGAGATTCTTGATCCCAAGAGGGCTTACAAGTTCGTCTCTAGGATCAATGAGGACTGCCGTTCGGATATTCGATTTTTCGAAATTGCTGGATTCCAGGTGCGCCAGCGACTCAAACAACGCTTTGTATGCCGCGATCGTGCAGCCTCCACGCGAACTGTATTTACTCTTCGTAACACCCGGAAAAACGAAACCATCCGATAGAGGCCAGAACAATTTGATCAGGTGGCTGGTGGGCTTCACCGCGATGGCCGGTGCGAAAAGGGCCGCACTGTCGAACCGCACGTCCTGAGCGCCAGCCGAGTTGAGCAGGTCTTGTCCCACGAGAGCTCCTAATGAAAACCCTACGAAGTGCAACGGTAGTCCTAGTCCATCTGCTCTAGACCTTGCCAGGCAGTACGCCTTGAAAAAATCCTTGAGCCAAAGAGTGCGAGACACCTCCGCCATTTCTTCCGCCGAACCCCGATGGCCCGTCAGACCCAACCTCAAGACGTCAACGCCGTTACGGTTCAAGAGCAGCGCCACCTCATTCATAAGGCTTGGTTTGGTGGCTAGCCCATGCACGGCTAGCGCTATCGCCTGCGGACGAGAAGAGGGAGCATAAAACCATCGGGTAAGTTCGCCACGGTCGTATCGCTCAGGGTCCTCTACAGAGTTGATCGAAGAAAGAGAGACTTTTAGATTCGAGCAATTCGGCAAACCAAGTCCGTCTTTCTCAACCGGGGATGCTGCCAAGTGAGTTGCCGCCAAGAACAGGCAAATGAATAGGCTTGGCATTCTACGTGAGGTCTTCTCACGAGAACCAAGAATAAAATTTAAAAATTGAGGGCGCTGTTTCACGTGGGATTCGCTACCAAACTTGGCGTTCTTAAGAAAATGATTTCTTCGTTACATCAGGTCTTTCCTGCTTGAACTTCTCTCTGGGTCCCAATGCATCGAGTCGGGTTCGGTCCTTGCACCTGACATGGACTGCTCTATTTGGTTTTTGACTTGGGGGGCCTGTGAGACTCTTAGGTAAACTGATTTTATTAATGGTAGCGGCTTGCGCCAATACCGCTCTTGCGCAGGTGGCTCAAGGCCCCGCTTATTTGAATTCCTCGCTTCAAAACCTGAATTCAATCACTCAACCTGCCGTTGGTCCGGCCGGACAGAGCAACCTGGCGGCGTCTGATTTCGTGTCTGTCGACGGTCGTACAGGCGCAAGCTTTACAGGCGCCCGGGTCGCTAGTTTTCCTCTCGTCGGAGCGCAACTGAATTTGAATCGCGGCAATGTCGAGTTTTGGTATCGGCCAAACTATGACGCGGGCGCCGGCGCTGAAAAGAACATCCTCACGATTGGCGCATATAATGGCGCTCCGCGAATAGTGATACAATCCGGGGCTGTGTTTGCGCTGAAGCTCGTTCTTCCTGGCACGATTGGATGGAGAAATTTGTATGTAGAGTCAGCATGGCAGCAAAGGGTTTGGAGAGCCAACCAATGGGTGCACATTCGAGCGATTTGGGACAATACGAATGCTTCAGACAGCGTGCAGCTTTATCTGAATGGAGCGCGAATAGGCGCATCTCGAAGATGGATGAATGATTGGAGTATCAATCACAACCAGATCCCTACGGCTAGCCGCAGAATTTTTGTCGGGGCCGCGAATGGTTCAGGGGTTGGATCA
>JBFMCE010000049.1:26783-30485 GCA_040754655.1 Bdellovibrionota bacterium
GTCTTGTCATTTCTGGGTTAACCATTGGTGGAACAACACCCACGCCTAGTCCTTCCGCCACACCAACGCCGACTCCCACGCCCACAGCAACACCGAGTCCAACTCCTACCCCGGTGCCTAGTCCTTCTGTCACGCCATCGCCGACCCCCACGCCAACTCCTACTGCGACGCCCAGTCCGACTCCCTCACCAACACCGACGCCTGTACCCAGTCCTTCGGTGATACCTTCTCCAACTCCAACTCCAACGCCGGGAAATCCGAGACAATCGGCCAGCGTTTATTTCATTGGTCACAGCTTGGTAAACTTCAACATGCCGAGAATGTTAAGCGTGATGGCTCTAGATGCGGGTAGAAACCATACTTATGATTTACAAGTGATCAACGGTGCTCCGCTGCGATGGAACTGGGACCACCATGCCGATGGTCCGGCAAACGGTGGAAGCGACTCTTGGGTGGAATTGAGTACGGGGCATTACGACACTGTGATCATGACTGAAGCTCTTCCGCTCGATAACCACATTCAGTGGAGTAGCCCAGAGATTTACGGAGGAAATTTCTTCAATCTCGCAGTCAGGTCAAATTCTAATGCCCAAGTTTACATGTATGAAACCTGGCATGGCATCGACGACCCAACATGGAGAGCGCGTCTCGTGAATGATCTTCCAAAGTGGGAGCGAATTGTAGATCAAATCAATGCTGCAAACCCAGTTGGCAGGAGAATGCTCTTGGTTCCCGCTGGTCAGGCCATGGGTTTATTGGTCGATCGCATGGAATCGGGCCGGGTTCCAGGACTTACTTCGCGCACTCAAGTTTTTCAGTCCGATGGGATTCATCCCAACGACATTGGAAATTACTTTGTTGCGTGCGTTCAATATGCAACGATTTATCGCCGTAGCCCTGTAGGGTTAATGAATCGAACAACAAATCCGTGGGGCGGGCCTTACCAAACGCCTTCACCCGAAACAGCCAGGGCATTGCAAGAAATTGCTTGGGAAGTTGTCAGTACCTACCCTCGGTCTAGAGTGTCGGTTTTGGGTCAATAAACTTAAGTTGCAGCAACAACCGGCGCTTTATTTTAAGACGTTGTTGCTCAGATTTTGTGTTGGTCATCTTGCCAACTTTGGCAATGCCACGTATTTAACGCCATATGACCGAATGGTTTGAAAATGAAAAATTTTGGGAAGACACTTACGAGACGATTTTTCCGGAAAAAAAGTTCGAAGAAGCTGATGACGAAATCGATAAAGTTTTGAAACTTACCAACCATCAAGGTGGGCCAGTTCTTGATCTCTGCTGTGGCCCGGGTCGACATGTTGTGGCTTTGGCGAAAAGAAATATTCGCACGACCGGAGTGGATCGTACTCGATTCTTACTGAATAAGGCAAGGGAGCGAGCAAACCAGGCAAGTGTGAACGTAGAGTTCGCCCAGTCTGACATGCGTGATTTTCTGAGGGAGAGTTCTTTTGAGCTGATTCTTTCAATGTTTAGCTCATTTGGTTACTTTGAAAATAAAGACGACGATTTCCGCGTGCTGCAAAATATTCGGCGCAGTCTTTTGCCAGGCGGAAAATGCGTGATCGATGTCGCTAGCAAGGAAGTGCTGGCAAGAATCTTTAAAGAGGTCATTCACGCTGAGTTGGCCAATGGATCGCAAATGTTTGAAACCCACGAAATCTTCGACGATTGGACGAGGATCAAAAACCGTCGTACTTTGGTTGAAAAGTCGGGAAGAGCTCAAACTTACGAATTTTGCCTTACAGTTTATTCTGCGTTTGAGCTCAAAGAGCTCATGCTGAGGGCAGGCTTTCAGAGCGTCAAAGCGTACGGCAGTTTTGATGCGACTCCCTATGATAATAAGGCATTGCGCTTGGTGGTTGTTGGGGTTGGCAAATAAGCAGGGCGCAGTGGAAAATAAACCACCTTTGTGAGAGAGGTCGGCAATGGTCGATTTTACCTCATTTGCCCGCAGCTGTATTTCAGTTCATGCTGTCTGTGGCAGCATTACTTTATTGTCGGGCATCGTCGCTATCGTTACTCCGAAGGGCGGTAAGATTCATCGACAAGCAGGGATTGTGTTTGTAATTGCGCTTATAATGGCCCTGATTATTGCATCCCCTCAGATTTTAGTTCGGAAAAATGATTTTTTGGGTTTTTTGACTCCCTTCGTTGCATACATGGCTTTGCGCGGATGGATCGTTATTAGAACTCGTCGATCTAAAGTATTTCAGAAAGATTCTCGAACCCATCTCATCTTGGTTTTGAGTGCTCTCTTGAGTGGGGTGGGTTTGATTGGGATGGGATTTTATAGAGTTTTTCATGGCGAGCCTCTAATGAGCTTTGCCGGAGTCTATCTGGGTTTGGGTTTTCTTGCAGTGAGGCTTGCTCGCCAGGACTGGCAAATGATGAAGTCAAAAAATCGACCCGCTTTGTTGATGAGGCACGCTACTCTCATGTTGGGGGCTTTTACCGCCGCAGTAACGGCTTTTAGCGCCGTAAATTTTCCGACCGAAATCTATCCCCCTATTTTGGTTTGGTTGACCCCGCCTGCCGTTGGAACGGTAGCGATTGCCTGGTGGGTGCAACGCTTGAAAAGACAAACAAGTTAGGAAGGTGATAGAGTTGTTTGTGGTAAAACCTCAATCAATAAAATTTATTTGGGCCACTTGCCAGCCAGGTTTTGAGGCTTGGTTAAAAAAGGAAGTTTCTCTCAAACACCCGTCATTGCGACCTTCCTACGCCAGACCTGGTTTTGTGACTTTCAAGTCTCCTGCTGAAATTGACCCCGCTTTTGATTTGCAGAGCATTTTTGCTCGAAGCTACTCTTGCTCACTCGGAAAGATAGTCGTTACCTCTTCAGAAGATCCGGTTCTTCTTGAAACACAGAAAAAGTTTGCCAATGAATATCGGGCAGAGATCGTAGGCGCTGATTCTAGGTTGCAACCAAATCAACGTGTCTTGAGTACGTTCTTAGCCCATCAAAAGCCACAAGAACTAGAGTATTGGTTTGGTTTTCACGTCCACGACCCAATTCGCCATCGCCCATGGGTGGGCGGTATTCCAGGTCATATCACTATGCCACCCGACGCTCCCTCGCGTGCTTACGTCAAAATGGAAGAGGGGCTTCAGTGGTCAAATCTTCCGATAAGCCCAGGTGACATGGCCTTAGAGCTCGGAAGCTCACCAGGAGGGGCAAGCCTAGCTCTATTAAATCGTGGTATGCGTGTCGTCGGAGTTGATCCTGCTGACATGGCAGATCAAGTCATGAAGCACGGCCTGTTCACTCATCTGCGGAAACAGTCGAACCAACTCACTTCGGCAGATCTCGCGGCCTTAGGCGATCGGTATTGGATATTCTCCGATATGAATATTGATCCGCATTCTGCGCTCCAATCCATTCTTCATTGTCATGCCAGGGCGGCGGCACTAGGTGGATTGCTCACCGTGAAGCTTACGGAAGAAGCTGAATTGGCAGATCTAAAGTCGATTGAATTGAAACTAAGGGCCACGGGCTTTGAAGTCGTGTCGATTGCCCAGCTCTATTTTAACCGAGCCGAGGTCTGCGTGGCCTTTAGATAAAACCGGTGATTCTTAATAATAGTGATCGCCAGATAAATATAAAGACCAAGTTTATAAACTAAATTAAATTAGTAGACAGATGCAATTGAGGGTCATAGGATCCGTTTCCACCTGGAAACGATTCTA
>JBFMCE010000050.1:0-30342 GCA_040754655.1 Bdellovibrionota bacterium
CGACCGTCCGGTAGCCTCATAAAATCACGTTCAATCCGAGGATCCGCCAACAGTGGGGATAACATCGCGAAAAATAACAGCAACACGCGCAAATAAAATCTAGCGAACTTTTTTGGATTTTTTATAAAATTCGAGAACCTTTTGAGCATACGCGTCACCTTCTTTGCCGCGGCTATTGTAATGGGCGATCATGGTCTTGGAATTTCGCTTGGAATTATCAGTGATTTGAGAAAATTTATGACCTAGCAACCTGGTGCCAAGAGCCACATTGATGATGGGATCAAGCTTTTCTGCCTTCTCAACATGATTGAGTTGCTTTCGCATTTCAATCCACCCTTTCTTATTGGGGAATCCGCCGAGAATGCGAAGAGACTGATCGGTAACTTGCATCAAACCTTCCGCAGTACTACCTTTGACCTTAGAGCGTGCATTCGGATTAAAGGTCGATTCTACTGCAATTAAAGCTTTGATCATAAGAGGATCGAGATCATCTGGGAACGGAACTCCCTGGGATTTCCAATAGTCGATCCAAAACTGAATAAGCGTATCGTATTCCGAGCCTTTGTCCTTGAAATCAACAATCTCAGGCAGAGAGGAATAAACTTTTTTCGAGTTCCAAAATAAATAATGAATATTTTCGTGCAACAGGCCAGAGCTAATTTTCCCTCGATTCCGTCGGACATGAGCATCGACCCATGTTGTCGTTCCAGAATGACACGTTCTTTCATGCCCTCGCACAACATGGTAACCAGGCGGACACATTTCTGACGAATCTGGCCGTCGTAATGGCAAAAGTAACCTCTAAAGTTATGCTACATCGACTTTAAAATCGATTTCTAGACGTTCGGCGAGGTCCATTAGCTTGTCTACCGTAAAAAGATCAATACGGTATTTTACGATCTCATTAATTCTAGATGGATCTACTTTTAGTTGGCGCGCCAAGTGAGCTTGGGAGATTTTATTCTTAATCAAATAGATGACAAACTTCTCACAAAGTTTGTATTTTAAACGATCTGCCTTAGAAGCATTTTCTGGAAGCGTGTGCGATGGCTCGACAGACGCTAATTTTGATCGAACTTTTTTAAGATCTTTTTCACTCGGAAATCCCATAATCAGCCTTTCTTTCTGTCACGAAATGCGTTGACCACACCCACGTAAATCGCGCCACCTTCTAACAGCCAAATTAAGCGATACTGTTTCGATTCAAGTTCAATCAACGTTGCGAAGTATGAATAAGCTCCGCTTTTCGTTTCTGGTAGCTCGAATCTCCCATCTAGCTTTTTAACCAGCCTCAGAAGTAATGGATCGTCGATGTGATCGGAATGCTTCTGCTCATAATGTGGGTCGATAATTACTTCAACAACCTGAACGCCATTTACAGTGATGGGATCAATTTTGTACGTTCGCCTGGTGACCATCTAAAACCATTATAACCAGTATTGCGAAATTTCGCAATATACCAGCAATTCTTTTAAATTAGGGACTTACCCGCCAAGATCAGGTTTCGTTTGTACACAAGGACAAGACTGAGGCTCTACTTTCTCGACATGATAGTTGCTCGAAGACCTGTGAGAATAAGTTAATTTTATAAATTTCAGCTCGGGTAAAAGAAGACTCTGCGTTAAGCTATTCACGGGCATAACTGTGCTATTCCTTTCGTTGAATTTTGGCGTAAGCACCTAAAATTCTACGCAAAGTAGTCGGTTATGCCCTTTTTCTTTTCCTATTTACTTACCCACCATCAACCGAGAAGATCCCACTTAATGGCCAAGAGCCCCGCAAAATCGCATCCTAGGGAAGTATGGTGGTCCCACCAGGAATCGAACCTGGAACAAAGCTTTAGGAAAGCTCCGTTATATCCATTTAACTATGGGACCCCGTGAATTTACAATAAGACAGCGATTCTTGCTCTGGGTCAATCTCGGTTAGATTCATAACGTAAAATCACTACCGCCCCTTCACTTACCACATTTGATTCAGCCTTCAAACACTACTCAGGCCAAAGCCCTTTATCTTGAAGTCCCGGAACAGCTTGCACTCTGCGCAAACCCGTTGACTTTTCCTTCCTATAAATCCAGATACAGTTCTTCAGTTGGCCATTTACGAGGAACCCTAGCGTGAAACGACTTCCTTTGATCCTCTTTTTTATCTTCATCGGCATTCCCCTGCTCGCTCATAGTGGAGACAGCCCCATTTCTGCGGGAGGCAAATGTTCTGAATACCTGCTTTCTCCCCGCGACCGGCAAGACGTAGAACCTATTTATCGTCTCGGGTATGGCCAAGAAATGCGCAGGCGTTTGACAGAAGCGACCCGTCGCACGGAAGAACGGCTCGGCCCCATCTATCGCAAAGAGATCTATGAGGATCTCAAAAACCTCTTTACCGAACCTCCTGCCCCTAAGTCGCCTCAAAATGGGTATGAATACAATGGCGTCCACTATGAACTCATCGAGGGGAATGCGCTTCCGAAACTCTCGATGCGACACATAGCTACCGGAGCGACAAAAAGCGTAGAACTTTCGTCGGTAGAGCCCATCGTAAATCGACCCGATCAATACACTTATCAAATCCTCTCTGTTGATGGAACGTTATCGAATCTTATTTACGCAGTTTACGAAAAAAATGGATCTAGTGATGTAAATATTTATGCTTTAGATCTCAATACCGGCAAGAGCCTTCCTATCTATCGCTGCAGTTACTGCCTTTACAACCTCAGATACTTGGGACACAAAGTAGGTGCCTGGTTGGGCAATAACAACGAATTCTGGATTTCTGGCGACTACTCTCGAACCAAGAACGTAACCCTCGTAAAAGCGAAATTCAACTCTTCGACCGAAGTGACGATTGAAGAATCGCCAATCGTAAAAGAAGTCTCGCTGTATGGAGACAACACCTCATTTTCGAATCTAGACGGAGGCATTCTGACTCCAGACTCACGCTTTTTGACGCTTGAGTCACCAAGCCGAGAATACCGTTACAATAAGATCATTTTCACCGAGACCGGAACTGAGTTGTACTCAGGATACGAAGGAATTCCTGCCGGAACCAAAGTTGACTTTGCCGTTTACGTTAGCGAAGGAAAGTTCTTAAGGATACTCAGCCGTGATAGAAAACACTTCTCTATTGAAGAACTCACTTGCAACTCTACCGGATGCAAACGCCGCCAGATTGCCTCTGGTCCCGAAATTCAATTTCTAAACGAATTTACGCTAGAAAGTTTCAGCTATAACCTGAAAGCAACCCACGAGAAGATTTACGCTCTCTTGTATAGAGAGCTTCAACCAGAGCTGGTCATTTTTGATCTTTCTTCAAAAAGAACCTCTCGCGTCTTCCTTCCCGAAATAAAAAGCGACGCCGGCTTTACAACGGTTGATCCTGCTTCGCCCACGCTAGCGTTCAATGGGAAAAATGCGCTCATGGAAAACCTTCAAGTCACTCTTGACCACAAGACACTTGAAATCCTTGAAGTTAAGAACTTGGAGTCGAGGCCATTCAAAGACTATGCGATGGAAGTGATGTACTCAAAGTCGCAAGATGGCACTGCCGTTCCGATCACAGTTCTTAAACCAAAAGGCGTCGTGGTTACCCCATCAACGCCGTTGATGGCCTATGTTTACAGTGAATACGCGACCCCAGGAATTCCTTCCTGGATGGGAAGAGAACATGTCGAGCCCCTCTTAAGACGAGGTCATGTCATCGCGTTCGCCCATGCCAGAGGCAGCGGCGACTTTGGAACCCCGTGGTACGAAGCGGGATCTCACAAGAACAAAGCGCGGGGCGTCGAGGATTTCGAGAGCGTTTTAAGAAAGCTGCACGAGTCAGGCATTTCTAGCCCTGATTTCACGGCGATCAAGGGCTTTAGCGCTGGAGGTACAATGATCAGCGTTACACTTGCAAAGACCCCTGAGCTTTTCAAAGTTGCCTTTCTTGAGTGGCCTATCACCGACGCTTTGAACTTCGTCAGAGAAACCAAATCTTTTCTTGCGGGGCCTGAGTCATTGCGGCCCATCGGAAATCCTGACGAGTCTCTTGAAATGAAAAAGATCATCTTTAAAAGATCAGGGTTGCACCTTCTTCAGCCGCCGAAACGCAAAAACATCGTTTGGTTGACGACCTCTGCCGATGATTTGCAGGTTCCGCCTTCATTTCCTCTAGGCTATGAAACAAAAGCAACACGACTCGGCTATGAAGCTCACCTGTACTCTTCGAGCTCGGGCGGTCACCTGGGCTATGAAACACCTGAAAACGGATGGCGGGCTTTGGCATTTGAATATTCATTGCTTGAACACGCCTTCAAGAAGGAATCAGAATAGGCACAAGCTTTGCTAAAGATCCCCATACCAATGAACAATTCCCCAAACCTGGTCTTCTTTTTCTAACGCAGAGGTGTTCTAAACATGGCTGAAATCAAAGGACTCAATCAAAACCAAACCCCTCCTCCTCAAACCCAATCCAAACAGCCAGGCAGTGAAAGAAAGATGCACCCTCGCCCCTTAGATGAAAAGTCAGATTACAGGGCCAGCGCAAAACTCGAAGGCAAAGTCGCTCTCATCACAGGCGGTGACAGCGGCATCGGGCGAGCAGTTGCCTTGCTCTATGCAAAAGAGGGCGCCGATATTTCTATTATTTATCTCAATGAACACGATGATGCAAAAGAGACTCAAAAACGCGTGGAAGCGCTTGGCCGGCGCTGTCTTTTGATCTCAGGCGACGTTGGAGACGAGCGCTTTTGCGGCCAATCAGTAGAGGAAACAGTCAACCGACTAGGCCATCTTGATATTTTGGTGAACAACGCTGCTGAACAACACACTCAAGCTAAACTTGAAGACATCAGCGCCGAGCAGCTTGAAAAAACTTTTCGCACAAATATCTTCGGATATGTCTACATGGCAAAGGCAGCACTCAAGCACTTGCCTCAAAGAGGTTCGATCATCAACACCGCCTCGATCACGGCCTTCCGAGGGAAACCCAATTTAATTGATTATTCCGCCACTAAAGGCGCCATTGTCGCCTTCACTCGGTCGCTTTCACAGTCTCTTCGTGAAAAACAGATTCGAGTCAACGCCGTGGCTCCCGGCCCCGTATGGACCCCGCTCATCCCCTCTTCTTTCGATAAAAAGGAAGTCAGCGAGTTTGGAGAAAATACTTTTCTCGGGCGACCAGCAGAACCTTCTGAAATCGCTCCTTGTTATGTTTTCTTAGCGTCAGATGCAGACTCTCTCTTAATGACTGGCCAGACGCTGCATCCCAACGGCGGCGAAGTCATCGCGGCGTAAGAGAACTTTCAAGTTGCCTGAGGAGAGGGACAATGGCGTGGCGTGCCCTATCTATTCACCATGCTCATCCGACCACCATGACGCTCATCACGGTCCATGAGTCATGCTTTCAATTCTCATTTCAAAGGCATGCTTTTCGATCGCGCTTCCATCCACCGGAATTGCCCACAATTCCGCATTCCCGCACGCGACATAGGAAGCAAAGACCACATCCCCAATCCGATGCACCTTGCTAAACGTGTAGCCTTGGCACTGAGCGGGCGTGCTCTCACAAAGAATCTGCCGGTCTTCTACTGCGATACAGCTCTTGTTTTCGGCAGGATACCAAGTGAGCGCAGTCGTCGAGTCTTCAAAAGACCCAAACGAAACATCGATGACTATGCCCGGCAGATCACGCAATTCATTGGCCTGAGCTGAAACCAACGAATAGCGAGCCTCTCTCGCTTTAAGGTCTTTTGTCTGAGAAAGATCGCCTGATCCGATCACGAGCACCTGATCTTTTTCAGATTTCGCGGCAATAGGGTTGGGAACATCGATGGGCATCGTGAACTCGAGTGCAAGACTGCGGATATCAATGATCGCAAGGCCTGACTGGGGTTCTGGGGCCCAGACCCTGCCTCTTGCCAAACGCTGCGCTACCACTGCCATGCGCCCTCCGCTAAGCCACAAGATCTGAGAGAGCTCAGCAGACGAGTCTGACGGATCTTTGAGCGTGCCCAGATCGATACCACCCACACGCTGAGACAGATCAGCCGAAAAGACATCAACGGTATTTGACTCAAAACTGCTCACCCAAACCCTGCCAAGGCTATCACGAGTTGCGTACTGAGGGTTTGAACCCTCAGGAAGCTCAATGCGCTTTTCAATCTGGCCATCTTGCCCCTTAAGCCTGCTCAAAGAATCTTTCGTCTGACGGGTGAGCATGAAAATGCCGTCGTTTCCATCAGTCAAGAGCCTCACGTCATTTCCGGTGACAAGAATCTCTTTTGACTTTGAATCTGACTTGAGATCAAGGCGAAAAAGTTTTCCGCCATTTTGGTAATTGGTAGTTGAGAGCCAAAGCCCATTTGCCTGGTTCCTTGTTTTTACCCGTATGTTCTCACTGAACTGCACGGTTGCGCTGCCAAGCTTCTGAGGTTTTCCCCCACAACTTGTGAAGCTCAAAACGCTAACAACAACCACGTTTGAAATCAAAATGCGCAAAATACGCTGACTGTTTTTCATAGAACAACCTCCAACTGCAAACGCACTTCGCGCTGCATGAATTCTGGCTCGATAATATTCGTTCCGGCAGTCCCCTCAAATTGCAACGGCTGGGTCGCATCAGGATAAAGCACAAGGTTTTTTGCCACCAATCTTAGGTCCCACGTTTTCTTTTGATAGCCTACGAAGGCCCCCGCTCGATGAAGTGCAGGAAGCCTTAGCAACCCCACCGAATCTCGCGCCTCTTCACTTCGGTAATGGTAAGTGGTTCCAAAAAAAACACGGCCCAAGGCGTATTCCGCCTCAGACTTGGCACTTAGGGCGGGCCTGCCCGGGACGTCGTGACCTCGCTGCCAATTGATCTGAGAATCATTCAAAGCAATTTGATATGTGACAGCGCCAAGCCATTTCATTTTTTCAAAGTAAGCTTCAGTTTTCAGCTCAGCACCTCTTGCCCAAACCCCTTCAATGGGAAGCGTTCTTGCCTCTACCGGCGAAGTGCCCACTTGCACTGGCGAGTTTTGACTTTCTTCCGAAAAGACGTGCGCTGAAATAAAAACAGATTCTGTTGACCACCACGGCCCGGTCTCTAGGCGAATCCCGGTTTCACTCGGCAAATCGAGAGACTCTTTTAATAGGGCGCCGTCGCCAAACCGCTGAATAGCTGTCGGTGTGATAGCATACCTGCGCGCTCTTGCAGCAACCCCGATTGGAATTCTTTTAGTAGAAGAAAGCTCGGCACCCACGTCCCAAATAAGGTCTGTCTTCTTTGTTTTAAGCGCTGTCTTGTCTTCGAAAACCTCTGAGAGCGCGTGTGCAGAGAGCTCTAGCCACCGGTTTTTCAAGTTTTCAAGGCGTGCCCTGCCTTTAAGAGAAGAGCGCGAAAACGACAGGTTTTGTCCGCCAAAATACGTCCTCTCTAAAGACTCATGGTACCCATCAAGGGTTGTAGAGACTTTGCCGCCCCACTGGGCGCGCAGCTGCGCGCCTCCCTTTATGCCATCTGTTGAGCTTGAAGTTTGATTCAAAGCCCTTGCTTCATACTCTGATTCTTGGATCTGACCATAAGGCAAAACCTCAAACTGCCCGACCGTCAGTTTTGATGAACCAAGCCACTGAGACTGTTGTTTTTCACCAAGCATGCGTTGGCTTGCTCGCACATTCGAAAGGCGCCCATCTCTTTCGAGGATCGCGGTCCATTCTTTCTGATAGGCCCTGAGCTTGACATGGTGCTGTTCGTCTTTGTTTTGAAACGAACGAACCGAATCGTCGCGCTTGTCTTGAAAGGTTCCGCCATTATCCCAATAACGAATATCTCTGCGATCTCTTGCAAGCCCCGCTTCAATTTCAACATCAGTCTTTGAGAGTTTACCTAAGAGGCGCGCCTTGAGCCTTTGGTCTTGCGAAAGATCTATTTTGAATTGTGTAACCCAGTTTCTTTTTTCTAACTCAGGCTTAAGTCTCCAAACGTTGTTACGCCGATGGATAGAAAGATCTTCGGTGCCTTCCAAGGTTTTAAGCTCAATGCCAAGCTCATTGACCGGGGCATCGAGCACCTTAGCCCCGACTCCGGCTTCTGCTTGAATGGTCTCTTGTTTTCGAGGTTGCGTTTGAGCTGGCCTCTCAGCCTCAATCACGACTTGAGGCGCAACATAGGCTTCAGTCTGCTGTGTTTCTTGCTGAGCATGTGCCAGCTCACCTGATCCAAGGCACCCCAGAAAGAGCGCCAAAACAAAATGCTTCATGAGATCTGCGCGGCAATTTTTGCCTGTAAAAAGGAGTAAACGGAAAAAGGTGGTCCCAGAATGATACGAAAAGACATCTTTGCTCCTTTGGCCTGATTCCGAGGGCGAATCAAAGGTTTTTTATTTCGGGTATCCTGGCTCATCCGGGTCGTAGTACGTTTACTTCGGCCCAAGAATCACAGTTGCGGTCCAGCTGAGGAGTTGCACCTCAATTTCCCCGTTTGGGTTGAATTTGATGAGTCGTTTACGACAAGAGCTGCTGGGTTGTCAATCGACGGTGTTAATCAAGTCTTGCGCCCACATCGAGCAGATTTTACCTAGAAACATGGCGAGAAGGCTTGCTCTCTTTATCTCCAGCAAATCCCTGCCTCGCAAAGTCAATTCTTCGGTCACAAACGACGATAAGAGACCGAATGAACTCTAGTTTTTTCAGTCATAAAAAAGCAGTCTTCGCGCGCATTTGTTCACAGCAGCGGCTGAAGTTGCGATCACGGGCTAGGTGGTTCACCCACCTCTTATTGAGCCTCTTATTCAGCTTAACGCTAAACATTGATGCACTTAGCAACTCTCGCTCTAGTCATCTTTGCGGCACAGTCGCTGGCAGAGTACTGGGCTCATTTGAAGAATACCTAAACGCAACCGAAGTTCTGAGCGATTTCAACCAAGAACTCACTGACCTTCAACAAGCACACCTCCGTGAAGTCATTGCCCCCATGCTTGGATCGAAGCTTCTCATCAAACATACCGATGGAAGACCACGCGCTTGCGCCGTTGGTTCTTCTTGTGTCTTGTTTGGCAAGCGCCTGCCAGAAGAAAATGACTTGGCCATTGAATGGAGCGAAACTTCAACTACACCTGAGATCACAGACACTCCCTCGACCACGACCTTGCATCTGCCTGCGCGGATGAGCGTTGATGAGCTTAGAGCTCACGGTGAAGCATTCATTCAGAATTGGACTATGGGTCATGCACTGCACCCATTCATTACAATAAAGAGTGAAAAAGACTTGCTCGGACCAACAGACAAGTTCAAGCTTCGAAAGGTGCAAGCCGCTGCCATTGCGGTAGGCAACAAGGCCTTTGATGAGGGAAAGAATAGCTTTCTCTATGTCGCGCCTACGGGCACTGGTAAAACTGAGGTCCTCACCAGCAATCTTAGCCGTGAGATGGAAAAAACTCAGAATGATTCTAAGTTTCACATCATGGTTGCCCACCAAAATGAGCTTGTCAGTCAATTCAAAGACGATATCAAAAAAGCCCACAAAGGTGGTTTAAAGGTCTTAGAAGAATTTGACATTCAAACCCTTATTGACCCCAATTTTTACGCCGAAACCTCGCCCAAAAAAGCAAAACTGGTCGCCATTACAATACAAGCTCTTGTGAAGGCGCTTGAAAAAGCAACACCAGAAGAAATCAGCATGCTTCGATCACGGCTCGGCGTATTGGTCTTTGATGAGGCTCATCACCTGGGTGCTAAAACTTGGCTTCAGACGGTTAAAACTCTTTTGCATGAGAATCCAAATGCAAAGCTTCTAGGCGCCACGGCCACTCCATTGCATCAGGACGCAAGGATTCAAGCTCTATTTAACGACTTATTCAATGGCCAAAGTTTCTGGGCATATCTCGATAGTGAGGCACAAAAGGAAGGCATCGCACGAGACACCACTGATGTGATCGAACAGCTCGATATCGCAATCGGCACTGGCAACCTTGCTCCACTAAAACACTTTTATTCGGTTGATCCCAATTCATTTACTCACGACAACACATCTGTGTTTGCACGAAAAGATCCCAATAATGACAAATCTGACTTCGAAATTAAACACACGCTTTTGGGTACCGTTGTTAAACGATTCTCGCCACTGATTGATCGCCATCGTTCTGGTTTCGTCGCGGCAAATAATATTGTTGAAGCAGGCAGGCTGCAAGAAGCCTTCAGCAAAGCCATGCCGCACAAGAAGTTTGAGGTTTTTCACGGAGACCTTACGGCTAAAGAACGTAAACGCATTCGAGACCGCATCGAACAAGGAGAGGACCTATTCTTAATCACGGTAAACCTTTTGGACGAGGGCGTGGACTTTCCCAACATGTCTTTGTATATCGATCTCAATCACAGTCTTGGGGTTCGTCAGCTCTTGCAGCGCTGGGGACGAGTGGCAAGAGTAGCGCTTGGAAAAAAGGGCATTGAGATCGCCACACTCACCGACTGGCGCGATGCCAATCATATTCGAGACAAGATCTCTCTTTTAGAAAAGTTTGCAGTCAAACCCAACACTGAGAACCCTCACGGGGCCTTTCGAGGCAAATACACCTCGACTCAAGAGAGAAAAAACAATCTCGCAAACTCAAATTCAGAGCCGGCACTTGAAGGCCTTACCCCTATAGACGATCACACCAAGCGTGAGCAGCTCTTAGTGCTCTTGCAAGACGCCAGAAATATCTTTGAGAAAGAAAACAAAGCATCGCCACTTGAGCGGGTGATCAAGAGGGTGGCAGAAGGGAAAGGTATTCCTTCTCAAAAAGAAGATCCTAGTGCATACCAATGGGCTTATCACTTACCAAACGATCCTAATGAGTGGCCCACGATGCCGGAAGAAGTAAAACAAGCACTCATACAATGGAAAGCGAATCGTAGAACTAATACTAAAACCGGTAAAAATGAAAAAGGCCCGTTAGAGCGAATAACGAGTTCTGTAAAGGATAAAAAAGGTATTCCCTCTCAGGAAGAAGATTCTGGTGCATACCGATGGGCTTATAATCTACCAGACGATCCTAAAAAATGGCCCACGATGCCGGAAGAAGTAAAACAAGCACTCATACAATGGAAAGCGAATATACGACCTAGAACTAAATATGAGAAAGGGCCACTAGAGCGGGTAACAGATTCCGTAAAAGCAGAAAAAGGCATTCCCTCTAAAACAGTGGATTCCGGCGCGTACAACTGGGCTTATCACTTACCAAACGATCCTAATGAGTGGCCCACGATGCCGGAAGAAGTAAAACAAGCACTCATAGAGTTCAAAGCAAATATCAAACGCAGAACACCCAAAGAGTAATTTTCAGTAATCAGATCACCATGCCGTAAGCTGAGTCTCGATCAACACCGACTTTGGCTCGCATTCAGCACCTCGAGCAGCATTGGTTTTCATGGTAAAATAGATTTTGAGCGTATTGCCGTCTCGGCTTGCTTGAACAAAGGCAGGCTTATCTAAAAGATTGCCGCTGCATTGTTTTGACGACAGAGCACTACTCTTTTTTACTTCGAGCCAAGTCTCATCACCGTTCACACCAACACTTGTCACATCGCCAGGCACAGTAAAACAGACATCAAAACCTTCAACCTGATTGAAAGAAAGACACCCCTTGCGGTCTCTGAAATCAGCAATGACTTCTTCGTCACGCGGAAGCAAGGCTTGAGGTTCAAATTGCCGCCAGCTCACAGCACTCTCGATATTTTGGTTTTCTTCACCACCGTTAGAAATGCGCACATTGGCTGTGAGTGGACCTTCAAGAAACTCACGCGAAATCCGTAACGGATATGATGCGGCATTACTGATCACATCCTGCGCATCGTTTTGAGTTGAGGAATTGTTGTCTTGGATTTCGCCAGAAGGCGATTGCTGGGTGCCAGCCGATTCGATCGACTTTTGCGCACACCCCCAAGAAAGAACCACTTGAACAAAACCTAGAGCCAACCATAGCTTCCACACTGCGTCTTTCATTTTCAAGATTGAACCTCCCGTTCAAAAAAGAACAACGGAGCGATCTCAAGCAAGTGTTATGCCACTAGGAAGGAACTCTAATAGGATTATACAGACCAAAGTGTATGAATAGGCAGTCCGTCTAAAGCACGACGACCCTTTAAAAAATCAATCTCAAGCAGACACGCTGCGCCCATAACCTCGCCCCCAAGTTGCAACGCAAGCGACTTTGCTGCGCGAAGGGTGCCGCCAGTTGCAAGCACGTCATCAATGAGAAGCACTTTTTCCCCGGCAGAGATCGCGTCACGATGGACTTCGAGTACAGCCTCTCCGTATTCCAACGCATAGCTTTCTTGCACCGTCTGCCAAGGCAGCTTTCCTGCCTTTCGCACCGGAATCAAGCCTGCACCAAGCCGCTCCGCCACTCCGGTTCCAAAAAAGAACCCACGGCTCTCGATAGCCATCACCTTCTTGATGCCTTTAGATTGAAAAGGTTTTGCCAACTGTTCGCAAAGAAAACTGAGCGCCCCTGGTGAAGCAAGCACCGGCGTGATGTCTTTAAAGAGAATTCCTTTTTTTGGGAAATCAGGGATATCGCGAATCAATCCCCTGACTTGTTCTAAAGAGTATCCTGACATAAGCGTCCTTTCTCTCGATGTCACCGAGGCAAGGACACTTGTGACAATCGATTACTTTTGCGCAACCGCCGGAGATTTGAGCTCTGGCAAATACAAGAGTGGATCTTGCGCCGTCTCGCCCTTTCGGATCTCAAAATGCAAATGAGGTCCCGTCGCCTTGCCTGTGGCCCCTACAAAACCCACAAGTTGGTTTTGAGTAACACGCTGACCACGTTTGACCAAGTTCTTTCGATTGTGCGCGTAAACGGTCGCCATGCCATCATCATGTTTGATCACGATCATGTTGCCATACCCGTTGATTCGACGCGCGCTGTAGATAACAGTCCCCTCTTTTGCCGCAAAAATCGGAGTCCCTTTGGGTGCTTTAATATCGATGCCTTCATGGAAGTCGCGCTTGCGTTTTCCAAAGAGCGACGAAATTTTTCCAAGGCGTAGCGGCCAGACAAAACCTGCGTCCGAATCTTCCAGAGCAGCGTCTGATAAAGAGAGCGTCGTATTGACCTGAGGAAGTTCTTGCGGCGCGTCCCCCTGCAAAATTCCTCTCTGGCCCGTATCGACCATCCTGGTGGTGGCACAACCAAAAACACTGACCGACAAAAGTACCGCGGCACACAATTTAAGAGTCACTTGCTCTTCCTCCTTGAGAGTCCGGTTTCGAGTTCATCCAAAAACTCGTAGTTTGTGCAGTCAAGCTTCAACGGCGTCACAGAAACATATTTGTCAGAAACGACCCTGCAATCGGTGCCAGGCTGATTGTGAAATCCTTTGTACTGGCCCCCAATCCAAAAATAAGGCCGTCCCCGATGATCGATGCGGCGAATCACATCCCCGCTGTAATAACGAAAGCCCTGCCTCACGGCAGCAAAACCCCGAATTTGTTTCAGCGGCACATCAGGAACGTTCAGATTCAGCAAAGTGTGCTTCGGAATATTTTTATAGGAATACTGTTTTATGAATTTCACCAGGCTCTTGGCCGCGGTCTCGAAATGAATCTCTCGGTCTTCCTTGCGTTTTTTGTAATTCACGTCAATTGAGATCGCGATCGCTGGAAGCCCTAAGATACAGGCTTCACGCGCAGCTGAAACTGTACCGCTGTAGTAAATGTCTTGCCCCAGGTTCCCGCCCCGATTGATGCCACTCACAACCAGATCGGGCATCCCTTTCATGACCTCGCGGATCGCCACATAAACACAGTCAGCTGGGCTGCCACTCACGCCATAAAACCCGTTCTGCAGCCTGTTTACACGCAAAGGCTTGTGGATCGTAAGGCTATGGCCCGTGGTGCTTTTCTCTTCGAGAGGAGCGACTACCCAAACCTGTCCTAATTGCTTTAGATACTTATGAAGGACTTCAATGCCCCATGCATGCACGCCGTCATCATTACTGAGTAGAATCCGCATGTTCTGATCTTATCACACATCCCCGTCACAACATCGGAATTCTATCTCGATACCGTGCTTCGAGTTTCTCATTGTGTTCATCACCGCCCGGGACATTGGCGCTCTTGTAGACCGGCAAAGTTTTCCCTTCAGCGCTCCACATCTCACATGCTCGTGAAAGCGCCCAATTGTACAAGAACGCATTTGCGATCGTTGAGCCCGCGCCCACGGCGGTGCCTTGCACATTCACAAGCGCGTCACCCGGAGGACAGTGGTTGTCGATGACCTGGTCGCAGATTTCATACAGCTTCTTGCCCGAAGAGTGGCGGCTTGAGACCGCCTTGGAATGCAAAACACTCGTCACGGCGATCGTAGCGACTCCCGCTTTCTTGCATTCAAGCGCCATCTCAACCGCAGCCGCATTGATGCCAGAGTTGCTTGCAATCCACATCAAGTCACCTGAAGCCGCCTTGCTTCTGGCAAACAGGATTGGAGCGATCCCTTCAAGTCGCTCAAGCTTTCCACTCACCTTGGGCGGCGTGTGTGGAGTCAGGAAACTAAACAACACAGGATAAACCGGCACAAGCCCACCCGCCCTGTGAAAAGCCTCTTCCACCAAAATACCAGAGTGCCCGCTGCCAAAAACATACACAAGCCCGCCACGATCGACCGTGTCTTTCATCAGTCTCGCGCACGTCTCGACGACCGCTGCGTTCTTTTGCGACAATTCACGAATCAGAGTTTCAACAGCCTGTGGATAATTGCTCATATTAAACTTTCCTTTAACGCGCGCCAGAGGGGTTCACAAGGCCTCCCCCGTCTTGCAAGTTCGCAAAACCTTCACCCGTCAAATTGATGGGAACGGTAAGATTCACCGCAACTTCGGGATTATCGATCCTCCAAGCCCCATCCACCACAATCTTATAACACTGTGACGGGCTCTGGTACGTCAAGCTTGCGCGCACATCTTTTACCCTGCCCGGCACATCAGTGCTGTTTTGAGAAAACGGAAACTGGTAGCTGATTCCGCTGCCAACGCCAAAGTAGTCGTTGATCGACCAAGTAATTGACCCACCGATTTCCTTTGAATTCGCGGCGACCTGGTCGGCATTGTAAGACAAGGTCATGCTGCGTTCAAACTGCAAGAGGCGCCGTCGATACCTTGCAAACACGTAAGAAGCGGCGAGCTTGTAGGTTTTAGCCTGCTCATAAGGATAATAAAAGAATTCACCACGCCCCTGAACCCTCAAAGTGTCCACCGTTAAGAACGTAAAGAAGCGAGAAAGAGGTCGCTGATCTTCGGCGTCTTTCTGAAACTCTTTGAAGTTCACGCTCTGTCCCGAAGTAAGACCGACGACTTTTCTGTATTCGGCTGGAGTTCCTTCGCTTTTCAAAATCAATTTGTTTCCTAGGCGGTAAGAAAGCGAATTTCCTAACGGCACGAAGTAGCGCTGGTCTTCGGACGTAACGGGAACAATGTCGTACTGGTCGAACTGATAACCGCCCGTCTTGAGCTGTTGGATGAAGGGATGCCGCTGGTCTTCTTGGACAAACGGGATGTTTGAGTAAATCAGCGAGGGACGAAAGGAATGCTTGATGCGATCGCCGTATACTCGGTCTACGGTCGTCGCTGCTTCAGCCTGCCCAAGCAAATAGCCCCGGTTCGTGCTCGGGGCAAACCGGTCGTCGAACTGATAATGATAGCTTCGATACTGCACTGAAGGAACCAACTCCACCACTTCCGCAAGCCTTGCCGTATAGTACATCTCGGGAACGATATTGAAGCGATCAGATTTGCGCAGCGGGGTTTGCCCGGGGATGAAATTGCTGGAAGAGGTCAAATCCAGCCCTTCATCGGAAATAGAATCAAAGCTAGGCCCTCTACGGTCAAAACGTGAGTAATTAGCGCTCACGCCCATGTGCAGGGGAAACGCTTCGGCAAGCCTGTGATCGACCGATGCGACGGTCAATGAGGGAAGCACTTGCACCGTATTTGAATCAAATCCCGTGAGTTCCCGGGTGAGCAAACTTCGTATGCGTTTTGCGTTGGCCGAGACCGTGATCTCGCGGGTTGTGCGCGACAATCCCCCCTCAGAGACAAGGGCAGGTTCGGCGCGCCCCGGGATGTCTCCGATCTTACGCGAATAGTCTCGGTCAGAAGCATCGAGCCAAAGGGCTTTTTGGTCAATCCCAAAAGGGAGCGCAAGATTGTGCTGGTAATTCAACGCCCAGCGATTGAAATAAGGGTCGCCGACGAAAGTCTTGTCTCTTAAATAATAGCTATTGAGTTGCCCCCTGCTCCGCGAGCTCAGCATGTACCGATACTCAAGCTCGCCGCGATCACCGCGCTGGGTATCTCTGCCGACCGCGATCGTGGCGTCTTGACTGCGTGAGATCGCCCAGAAGTAAGGTTGTACGAGGCTGAACCCGCCGCTTTGCGAACGCACTTGAAATCGTGGGAAAAGGAACCCGCTCTGTCTTTCTGTTTTGACGGGAATGACGGCGTACGGGATGTACATCGCCGGCGCTTCATTGATCTTGATGAACACGTGGCTCAAGTAAGCGTATCCATTCACGGTGAGATCGATCGTCTTGCCCGCGATTTTCCAGCTCGCTGGGCAGTCACGGCAGGTCGTGTACTCACCGTCGTAGGCCTTGAAATGATTGATTGAGAGCCTCTCGATTTTTTCGCCCAGCAACTGGTACTTGTCGCTCTCAACGCGGCCATCCTCAATGATGCCGGTCTCGGTGATGAAATTGAAATCCATCTTCGATCCATAAATAACCGTGTCCGGCGTGAAATAAACGACATTGCCTTCGGCATGCAGCTGCTCGGTGCTCAAGTCCATCACGGCGTAATCAGCGGTCAAGAGCTCTGATGGGCGCCGGATATAGACGTTCCCAAAGCATTCAAGCCTGTTGTTCTCAAGGTCCCGAAGACTGCGAGTGCAGCTCAAGTGCAGAAACTTGCCTGACGTCAGAAGTTTCGTCCCAGACCTCACACCAGCGGCCTCTTCCGGAGTCTCTTCTTCAATCCTCGGGTTTGAGCCGTTTGACGGAGCCTTCTTTCGGGGCGATCGCGTGTTTTTTTGAGCCGTCGGTGCGGCGCTGGGCTCTTCGCCAGCGGCGGCCGTAGCCTCGCTCTGAGCATACACGTTAGCCCATGCGGCCCCGAAAAAAAGGAAAAGAACGAAGACGAAAATCAGCTTTTTGTTTTTCGAGCAGATTTCGACCATGACCCCTTTTTCAACATGTTGAGAATCTTCGAGATGGTGTGAGGAAGGTCTTTGCGCGGCACGATCATATCGACGAAACCGTGCTTCAAAAGAAATTCTGAGCGTTGAAACCCCGGAGGAAGCCCCTGGCGCATCGTTTGCTCGATCACGCGCGGCCCGGCAAATCCGATCAATGCCCCGGGCTCAGCGATGATGATATCGCCAAGCATCGCAAAGCTCGCGGCAACGCCCCCGGTTGTGGGGTCGGCCAAGACTGAGATATAAGGCAAGCCCGCCTTTTTCATTTGGCCGACGAGCGCCGATGTTTTTGCCATCTGCATCAGCGACAAAATACCCTCTTGCATTCGCGCTCCACCGCTTGCCGAAACCACGACTGCCGGAAGTTTCAGATCGAGCGCAGCTTCAAGTAACCTTGCGATCTTTTCTCCGACGACGGTTCCCATGCTTCCGCCCATGAAGCGAAACTCAAACGCGCCTAGCATCGCGGGAACTCCCGCTACGGTTCCCCGCCCCGTTACGATCGCATCGAGTTGCCTGGTGCTCTCGGCCGCCTTTTCAAGCCGCAAAGCATAGGGTTTTGTGTCGGTAAAACTTAAAGGATCAGAAGACCGCAGCGACTCTTCGATCTCTTCAAAGCTATGGTCTTGAGTCAGATGCGCAATCCGTTCCCAGGCACCTAGCCTAAAATGAAACTCGCACTCTGGGCAAACTTGATAATTCTCTTTCAAGACCTTTGATTGCAAGATCTCGCCACAAGAAGAGCACTTGACCCAAAAACCCTCAGGCACCTTCACGACCTTGTCTGAAGGCTTCTCTTTGATTTTTGGTGTTTTGATATTGTCAAACCAGCTCATGTGAATCTTGCCCTACCGTAACAGCTCTTGATTAAAAGATAAACTCGTCTTCTTGTTCGACGATCTTAAGATTGTCGATTTGAAGATCGTTGATCTCATTGAGCAGGGTTTGGTTGTAGCGGGGTTTGAGGTGATAGATGTACAGCGGAACGTTGGTGTGGATTTTTCGCAACTCTTCTCGAAACGTTTTAGGGGTGAAATGCCCACTGACATTTGCAACTGCCTCTTGTTCAATCGGAAACGAAATTTCCGTAAATATCGCCTTAAGTCGTTTCGTCGAATTCGTCTTTTGCCAAATCAGCTCGGTTGGACCTGTATCACCAGTGATCGTCACGGAGCTATGGGCATCTTCTAAAATAAACCCGACAGCATTGCACGGATGATTTACACTGTACATCCGAATCGTGAGGTCGTCAATTTTGATCCTCTCGCGAACAGACTTGTAAACGATGGTGGGATTCTTCTTGCTCGGGATGGCTGCAAAGTCAGGCCACAGGATATCATTGAACAAGTGCCGTTTGATATGAGCGACCACGGCGGGAACGCTTACGATGCAAAGCGGTTTTGTACGCGCCCCGAAAATATTGTCGACCATGAAGGGCAAGTCTTTGATGTGATCGATATGAGGATGGCTGATGATGACGTAATCTATGGTTTCCTGCCGTGAAATCGAAAGTGCCGAGGCAGCGGCGCCCGCATCAATCAAGATGCGATCGTTTACAAGAAAACTCGTGGTTCGAAGTCCGGGAGCAATTCCGCCGTCACCGCCTAGAACACGAATCTTCAACCGTCAGGTCTCCTTGACTCGTTTTCGCAACGAGCCCGACTCAAAAGCTTTTACAAAGGCATCGACGACTTCAGCGTCAAACTGCGTGCCCCTGTATTTCGTGATCTCAGAGAAAGCGATCTTTGGGTCAAGTCCTTTTCTATAGGGACGAGTGCTCACCATCGCGTCATAAGTATCGGCAACGCTGATGATGCTCGCGATCTTTGGAATCTCGTCGCCCTTGAGCCCATAGGGATACCCTTTTCCATCGGGCCGCTCGTGGTGGTACCTGGCGCCGTCAATGACGTCCTTCAATTCGTTGACTTGAGACAAAATCTCATAGCCGATGGCCGGATGGCTTTTCATCGTTTGGTACTCTTCATCATTGAGGGCATACTGCTTCTTCAAAATCTTATCATCGATCCCTATTTTCCCGATGTCATGAAGAATCGCAGCCAACCTCAAGTTTTCTCTCTGAGTGGAAGTCAGGTTCACGTACTCCGCTATGGCCAAACTGTAGTGCAAGACTCTTTTGGTGTGCCCGCCCGTATAACGGTCTTTTGCTTCTATCGCACCCGCCATGGCTGCAGCGGTCTGAACGAAAGTTTCTTTCAGTTTCGTATAGAGTTGGGCGTTCTCGACCGCGATCGCGACTTGATGCGAAAGCGTTTCAAGGAGGCCCAAGTCTTCTTGAGTGAAGTCTCCATCTCTTTTGTTGATGGCCTCAAGAACCCCGATGACCGTGCCTTTAGCCACGACCGGAACGCACACCATGTTGAGGGTCTTGAACTTGGTTTTCTCATCAGCCTTTTTGAAATGAAATGGGCTCTGAGCGACGTCATTCACGACGATCGACTTGCAAGTCAGCGCCACGTGCCCCGCGATGCTTTGATCGTTGATCGCCAGCCTAAAGGCTTGCTTCAGCTCTTCCCCGCTCGCACCAAGCGCCGTTTCCCAGTAGAGCTCGTTGGTGGCGGCGTCTACCAAGAGCAACGAACCTGTCGCGCAATTCAGCAGCTTGCAGGTCGCCTCAAGCGCTTTTTCCCGAACTGACTGGGTGTCGAGAGTCGAATTGAGGATCGCGCTGAACTGCGTGAGGCATTCGAGCTGATAAACTTTGGTTTGAGTGACTGAAATGGTTTCTAGGATTTCTTTTTCAAGGCGGGAAATGATGGCAATCGCTGCTTCAAGAGATCGAGGCTCGGTCTTATGTGAATTTATTTCAACTGTTTTGAGTTTGCGGTTGGCCATTCGTCATCCTTGACCTTAACCAAATCCGTAAAGACTATCGCGACACGAACTTGGAGCCTTGCGTTTTCAAAGAGTGGCCGGTTTCTAGCAGCATCCTACTTCTAGAGAACCGGCCTCGCGGAACTTTTATGAAAATCCTTTTCCATAAATCCATCCATGGATTTAAGCTCCACAACCACTCTTTCTAGGTTAAAGGATGCTGCACTCATGTCAAGTGACGGATGATAAATTCGTAAATAACTCGACGCGACAACCCGAATCGCTTCGAAAGCGCTTTGGCAGCGTCTTTCGAGGAAACCCCTGACTTGATGAGCGCGGCAATTTCAGCCTGCTGGTCCGCGGTGAGTTCGGGGGGTTGGGGCTCTGAAACCTGCATTTGAGGTTCAAGACGTGAAGCTTCTTGCGTGAAATCGCGAGACTTTTTTTCTGGCCTAGGCACTCCTCCCATCAATGCAATCACGCACTCGCCGCGAACCTTTTCGCGCTCTGAAAGGGTCTCAAAGATTTTCTTGGCCGAACCCTTAAGAATCTCTTCATGCACCTTTGTGAGTTCCCTTCCCAGAACCACGACTGTATCAGGCGTGTTACGACTGATGATTTCAAAGGCTCCCAGAAGTCTGTTCGACGCCTCGTAAAAAATGTGGACTAACGGATAGTTCCGCACAACCTCTAAAGTGCGTTCAACTTCTCCACGCGTCCTCGGGAAGAAGCCATGGAAAAGGAATTTCGGCGAAGGAAGGCCGCTTGCCGCGAACAACATCACCGCAGCCGATGGTCCCGGAACAACACTCACCTTTGCCCCGATTTCTTGCGCCGCCCTCACTAAGACAAACCCTGGATCACTCACCACGGGCATGCCCCCGTCGGTGCAATACGCCACGGTTTGCCCGTTTTTGAGCGCCTCCTTGATGCGCCCTAAGACCTTCGGGCCGGAATGGTCGTGAAAACTCTCTGCTCTTGTTTCGCGCTCGATGCCGTAGTGTTTCATCAAAACGTGGGTGTGCCTTGTGTCTTCACAAAACAAAAGATCAGCCTCCTTCAAGATCCGCACGGCCCTGAAGGTCATGTCTTCCAAATTTCCCACCGGCGTTCCCACTAGGTAAAGCGTGCCGGGATCAACATCTTTCATAAAAGCACTTCCTATCTTTGTTTGCGAATTGCGCCTTATAATAAGAACAAGGAGGCTGCCATGGCAATGAAAACAAGCATTCGAAAGGATTCAGGTGCTCTGATCGTGAGCCTCGAGGGGCATCTTGATTTCGAAACCACCGATAGTTTCAGACAAAACCTTCTCAAACTCGAAGAAGAAGCGGCAAAAAACCAGCGCGTGATCTTTGATCTTTCAGACCTTCATTTCGTGGGATCAAGCGGCATCAGCGCTTTCATCCAGGCCTTGCGCGAATTCAATTCACGGGCAGCGACCAAACCTCGTTATACTAACGTGAAAAATGAATTCAAACGCATCATCTCGGCTTTTGACGACACTGGCTCTTTCGAGTTCTGCGAGACCACCGAGCGGGCATTGAGAAGCGTAGACAACTAGAGCGCGTTTTCAATTCTTTTTCTGCTGCGCCGGCCAGAATAGGCTTTAAGTTGGAATGCCTGCGTCTGCATAACGGTTCATCTCGTCGCGGTCAAAACTGGACCTGGAAGACGGGCGTCCATAAGACGAACTCAGCGCGCCTTGCTCCGCCTGCGGCGAGTTTACGCGCGTCTGGCAAGTCGATCAAAGAACTCTCGCGCTGATCAGGCGGAATGTAATCTTCGTAATTCTCTTCAGGCCCCTCTTCCCAATCTTCTTCCCGAGCCGGACGTTTGGGCGCGTAGGGGTTGCGCGGTCCTTGCCTGTAATGGGTCTGCTTGTAATCGTCTTGGGTAAATACAATGTATCCGGCAAGTAAAATGCCCGCATACATGCCTGAGCTTGCGCCCATCAAGACATTTTGAAAATTACCTAACCCCATGGCTATCGTGCCCGCACCGATCACCGCTCCAGCCGCTGCCCCATAGCCCGCCGTCTTGAACATCAGCTTAAGTCTTTTATCCAAGGCATGAGCGCTTGAGTTAAAGCAGAAGAGTGAAAAAACAAACAAAATGGCAGTCACATTGAGGTGTTTTTTTAGGGTCATCGTAGGTTTAGTTTAGACCAAGATCAGGGCGCTGACGAGTCTTCGAATAATCACGCAACGCATTATATACTATAGACATTTTGTCCACTTTGTAATAGCAACAAATTCGATTTACCTATGAGAATTTCAAAGCCATTTCCTCTTTTAAACGCCCTAGGCTTTTGCCTCATCCTTGCCTCTGGCCTTTATTCGGGCGAAACCTTGAGTGCCGACGCCGAGCTCGGGTCTCCTGGCTTGAAGTGCCAAAGCGCTTTACTCTCCCCCAAAGATCTTGAAGAGATGGCCCTCCGTATCTCTACCGAAAGCGATCAAAAAGATCTGCAGGCTTCTCGTTTGATGGTGCGAAGAAGCTGGCTTGAATCATTGCAAGCAGACCTTGATCCTGCGTTAGAGGGTCTATTAAAACGAAAGGTGATCTCTAGATTTGCCCAGGCCGAAATTTACAACTCCTCTGACCCTCTTCCGCGTTGGAAGAACGAGACTGAAGCTGTCGAAGTCGAAGCCCGAAACTTCGCTGCACTTCTCATCCACCGCTTGCTTGCTGAAATAAAAGATCCCAAGACCGCTTCTGAAATTGAAATCGCCGGCAGACTTGCTCTCTTCAAAGTCAAATCAAAGACTGAGCTTGAGCATCTTTACGAGCTTCCTGTTGAAGCGTATGTGCAATTCTATGAATATCTTGTCCAAGGGATGCTTGTTTCAGACCCGCTTGTCGCCCAGAATATTGAAAAACATTACACGTCGTGGCGGCGAAAACACCAGGTTCTTGTAGCGATGGGCCAATGGATCGGTGAATGGTTTACCAAGCGCCCTCTGCGACTGCATCCCCTCGATAAAAAAGAAGTCGTCATTCCTTCAGAAGAGGCGCCAAAGACTTCCATCCCTCTACCCGGAGATGAACTAAGTCTTACGCTTGCCCTTTCGCGGAATGAAACGCTATCGGTCAGCTGGCTAGCCCTTGGCACATTCACACCACAGCAGCGCCTCTTTCACCTCGCCATTCGAGCCTCACGCCTCAACTTAAACCAGTTAAATGAGCTTTTTCAGCGGTCTAACGCCAAAGACCTGCTGCCTTCTGAGCTTTTTCATGAGCTTCAGAAACGTCGAGAGGCCTTACAGCGCATTAACGATGATTACACTCTCTATGATGAGCTGCGTGGTCGTCGGCTGCGAGACCGTTCTCAGCTGCAACCGATTGATGAATCTACGACAACTCTTGGGCAGTATTCTCAGGCTTTCCTTGAGAAAAACATAGACTTTATCGGCGACAGTGCCGTGCATAAAGCGCTCAGTGCGCATAATAGAAGAGGATCTGCCCGCTTTTTCTCGGCTGAAATAGTGGAAAAACTAAAAGAACGAGAGAAACTGTACAAAGAAACTGAAAGCACAAAGAGCCAGATCGAAGAGGCTAAAAAACAAAAACCAAAGCATGAAGAAGAGCTCCGCAGTGTCAGTGCCTCTGTTGAAGCTAAGATTCATTACCTCGCCCATTTGAAAGATCGTCTTTCAAAACTTGAACTTTTTGCAGCTTCAATGGAAGCGAATTCACCCGTCAAAGATCCAATCCCATTGCTGGATGTGCATGAAGTTTTAGACGCCCTGCATACCTGGGAAAAATCAACTGATTATTCGACACCGCTTCTTCGAATGAAAGCATTGATCGCATTCGAAGAAATCTTTAGCCCTTACGGCTCAAAGCTAGATGCCGGGGGTTTTGAACGGGCGATGGATGTTGCTTTTCGAAAAACCTCTTCCTTCATTAAGACTTCGACAGACCAAGGGGACCGGCAAGTGGTGGAGCTATTCCTGAACGTCTTTCGTCGCCATGCCCAACACATCGAAAAGACAGCAGCCACTGAAAAACAGTGGATCGCGACGTTTACCGAACACTTTGGCGTATTACTACCATCACGGAACATACACGGCGTTTGGAGACCGATTTTAGAACAAGTTGGCGATCTTTCATGGACCACAAGACCTGCGTACGCCCGAGAAAGCGCACAAAAAGAAGTTCTGCGCGGTCAAAGAGAGCTCGAGGAAATCGAGAAAGAGGTCTCTGAAGCCAAAGAAAAACGCAAGGCCATGAGTGCAAAAATCAGCGAGCTCAAAGAAAAAATCATCGCTCTAGAAGGCAAAGAAGCAGAGCTCAGTGCGACAACGACGGTGCGTGAGGAGAAGTGATGAGAGCGTATTGCAACGACCGCCGTATCACAGAAACAAGCCCTAAGAACAAAGGGCTTGCAACTAGAAGCCATCTCATAAGTATTTCTGTAGCGAGGGCGCACCAAAAGACACCTAACTTTCACCGTAAAAAGCAGTTCTTTCTTTTCTTTCTCTTGCTATGCATTTTAAGCCCACACAAGTCTCTTGCTACTCAGACCAAGGAATCCGAGCACTGCGAGGCTGCCCTGGTGAAGTTTGGTTCTTACCTCGATCAAAAAACGCTTGTCCAAGACCTTCTGAGCTCTGGAATTGCCAAGACTGAATTTGAGGCCGCCCAACTTGCCCGCGCATCAATAGCAGACCACCTGTACGAAGCAATGGCGCCAGAGCTGCACGAGATCATTGGCAATGGAGTCTTGCACGAGTTCCTGCAACGTTCTCTACATTTGAATAAACGTGGCCTGCTGACCAAACGCGTGAGAGATGCCGTTTACGGAGGTCTTCAGAAAGAAATTGAATTAGACAAACTCAGTAAGACTGAAAGCGGAGACACTGTGTTTTCGCTTCTTCAAGTGATTGGTGGAGGATCAATAGAAAAACCGGTTGCTCCTGAGAGCGCTGTGGCATTGCTCAAACTCAGAGACGAATATTCGTTAAGGCAACTGAGCGAGCTTCCCCTCGAAGAATATTTTAAACTTACGGACTGGCTTGAACATGTTTTGCACCTCCCGGACCACCCCTTTTTCATCGAAGCGGAACAAAGACTTTCTCGTGGCAGGCGCTTCCTCGGCTGGCTAAAAAATGGCTATAAGATTCTCGTAAGAAGACCTGTAAAAAACGAAGCTCTTTCGATAGGCATTGATTACACGCCTGAAAAAAACCTATGGGGCCTTGCAAGTTACAAGTTTGGCAGCGCCTATTTCGTAAAATTAGACGCTGTGATCCGAGACGCGAACCGTCTGCAAAACTCTTACTTTTTGGCCCGTTACGCTCAGTACCTTTCAAAGCAACAGCTAGACATGGTCTCCAAGTCTTTCCGATTCGATGAGATGCCCCCAATCGTTGCCGAGCGCCTTAAGGAACAACGTGAGAGGCTTGAATCAGCGCTAAAAGATCTTGAGGTCAAAAACATGCTTCAATCGCACTTGCTCTCTGTGCCCAAAGAGCTCTTGACGGCACTTAGTGAGATTACCAACCACGAGCCCGGCAAGCTTTTAGATGAGCTTCTCAAAACCCCTGCCGCAGCAACGCTTAAGAGTGCACAAATGCTTCCTCTCAAGAAAGCGTTCTCAAGACGCACCGACCTGATCTCTAAAGAAGCCCTTGAGACTTTAGAGATGATGGCGAAACCAGAAGAAACAAGGATTGAACTCAAACCAAGGCTCGAAGCAGTAAATAAAGAAATCAACAGGCTCGAACGTCGCCTTGGAAAAAGTGAAATCATTGAACTTGAAAGTGACATAAAAGCGACTGACTCTGAGATTGCGGCTTTCAAAAAAATCGAAGAACAGCTTCAAGGCTTTGCTCGTGAACTGAGCACTTCCCCAGAATCTTCGAAATCGCCATACGGCAAGATTAGCTATGGCCAACTGCTTGATGCCATTTATCGCTGGAACATGGAATTGAGAACCGGTCGCTATAAGGTCCCAGCTCAATACCAAGCAGCTCGAAAACTAAGAGAGCTCTTTAACCCTTACTCTTCATCTTTGCGACCGGAAGAATTCAAGACTGCTGTTGAAGTCTTGTTTCAACCCATAAAAGATTACTGGAGAGAATTCCCGACTGAAATAAAGATGGAGTTCATCTACACAGTCCGGCGTCACGCCCAAAACATTGCCGAACTCACTCAGGACTCCACCGATTCGGTCAAGAAAACGATCATACAAACATTCAGTCTTGACCTCGACCCTAGTACAGTGGGCGCCGATCACTATCCAATATATACCTATGAAATTCTTCCAAGTCTTTCCAGGTCGTGGCAACCCAGACCTCGCCCTACGCAAGAAGAGGTAGAAAGCGACATTCTAACGCTCCAACAGCTGATCAAGTCATTAGAGTCTAGACGCGACTTTGACGCGAAATTAATTAAAGAGCACCGCTCTGAACTTGAAAACTACCGAAAAGAAAAGGAATCGATCGAAAGCCAACTTAAAGAACTTGAGGGAAAATAAAAGCCATCTTGCCCCAGTTGAAATCTTCTCCGCCTAAGTTCAAATTCCTGTAAGGCGCGAGTCGCTTAGACCAAGTTTGCTCTCAGTCCCACACATTCTTCCAATGCTCGATCTTATCTTGCACTACCCAGATCATGTCAAAACGATATGAGAACCCTTTGAATTTTGGATGGCTCAACAAGAAGTTTTGAATCGTATTCTTGATCTTTCGCCGCTTTGAAAGCCCCACGGAATACGCAAGCCACGGTGAAATTGAAGACGAAGAGCGCACTTCCACAAAAACCAGAACCGCCTCTGGGGTGAGCAAAATCAAGTCAATCTCGCCGCCCTTCCATCTGAAGTTTCGCGCGATGAAAAACCATCCCTTTTGGGTGAGCCATTCTTCTACCTTATTCTCTACGGCACGGCCTCGGTCAGTTGTGCTCGAGGGTTCCGGCGTGGGGTTAATTTTTTGATCCATACGAACTATGCGATTGCAATCACTAGACCATCCGCGCAGTCAAAAGCGAAGGGTCTCTTAAACAAGCGTGAGCTGTTCAGGGGCTTGCGAAGGATGGGTCTTACGGCACTCAAAAATCTCCCGCACCGGCGCAAAACTTCTGCGGTGTAAAACACAAGGACCATGCTCTCGTAAAGCCTTGTAATGGGCGGGGGTTGAATATCCCTTGTGCTCTTCAAATCCGTAGGCAGGAAAAGTCTCTGCCAGATCGCTCATCCACCGGTCACGGTAAACTTTGGCGACTACGCTGGCAGCTGCGATCGAGAGAGCTCGCTGATCTCCCTTCACCAGGGTTTCAACTTCAGTAAACCCTAAAGCTTCTTGTTCACCTTGAGGACATCGAAAACGCGTGTCAAACGGACTCTGATTGCCATCTACGAGCACGGCCTGAGCATGCCCCCGAAAAGGCCATAGAGCGCGTCTCATGGCGATCATCGCGGCGTGCAAAATATTCCAGCGATCGACTTCTTCAACCGTGCACCAGGCTACTTGCACGTCGGCATGCTTCCAGACGAGTGCCGCCAGGCGCTCTCGTTCGAGCGGTTTCAATAATTTCGAATCATTGAGTCCAAGCCACCAGGGTTCAGTTTTTTGAGAATCTTCAAAAACAAACTCAGGCAATACAACGGCAGCAGTGACCACAGGGCCTGCCAGACAACCTCGCCCCACCTCGTCGACACCAACACACTTCCGCCCTGCAGAGTAGTGTTTGCGTTCAAAAGCGAGATCAGGCTGCGGTCTTGGCGTTTGGGCCATTTAAAAAGAAAAGGATTTCCTTAAACTTACTGAGTTTCGGATTCGCTGCGAATGCGCGCAGCTTTTCCTGAAAGGCCGCGCACGTAATAGATTTTTGCGCGACGAACGCGTCCCTTTTCTGCGACTTCAATCTTCGCAAGTTTTGGTGAAAATAGCGGAAAAACACGCTCAACGCCTACGCCATGCGAAATCTTGCGCACTGTAAAGGATCTGCGAGAACCCGTATTGTTAAAAGCAATCACGGCGCCTTCAAAAATTTGAACGCGCTCTTTGTCGCCTTCTTTGATTCGAACGTGCACGCGGACCGTGTCACCTGAAGAGAATGCAGGAAGATCAGTTTTGATATACTTTTTTTCAACTAAGGCAACTTTTCCACTCGCCTGGCTCATGCGTTTGCTCCTTAAAAAAATCAGTTTTCATGATCGCCAAAGACCCTATCAAGCACTACGGCTGCCGCTGCTCGCACAGACAAGTGGTTATACTTGGCCTGGCTACTGCAACGCAAAGGCTTCAACGGGCGATCAACCCTATCATAGAACTTGGGAGATATCCCCCAACCTGTTCCAAAAACAATCATCAATGGCCTGAGTCTTCCGTTTTCATCTCCGGGCAATTCCGCTTTCTGCAGCTTTTCCCGCAATTCACGATACGACCAGGCGCCCTCAAGGTCTTTCGCGTCGGGCATCACAACAAAGGGACGACCGACAGGTCCATTCCCCTCAAGCGAGGCCTCATTAAAGGCTTCTTCAAAACTTCGCGTAAATCGAACAAGCTCTAGCGCTTGAGCACGCGAGGGGTGATGAATCCAAGAGACTTCGGTCTTCCAATGGTCAAGAATCATTCGAACCATGCGCTCTTGTTCAACCTCGGGATTCACAATAAAATACTTTGTGATTCCATAAGTTTTACAAGATCTCGCGATATCATGGATATCTAGATTCGTCACAGCTGTCGTGACCTCTTTGCCCGCACGGTCAACCATTGGGCTATGCAAGAGAACCACGTAAATCAAACGGCTGTTTGGCATCACAAGACCACTGTTTTCCCAAAAACCTCTTTGTGCTTGGGGTTTTTGGTGTTTAACATAACCGTGCTGGCCATTCTAGTATTACTTTCACCAAAATGAGTCGTGCTTTTAAGGTTTTAATCTTTCTTCAGGTCAGGCCTGCGTAGCTGAGTTCGACTTTGGCTTTGAGCAAGCCGCCAGAGAGCGATCTCACGATGATTGCCCGAGAGTAAAACGTCGGGAACCTTCTTCCCCCTCCACTCGGCTGGGCGGGTGTACATAGGCGACTTTAGCCCCCCCGTCACCATCTCAGCTGAGGCTCCAAAAGTGTCTCCTTCAACACTTGCCTGCTCTCCCACAACTCCCGGGATAAAGCGGCTTACGGCATCAAGAACCACCGCCGCGGCAGGCTCTCCGCCGGTAAGCACATAATCACCGATAGAGATCTCTTCGTGAACGAAAGATTCCAAGATGCGCTCATCCAGCCCTTCATAATGTCCACAAACCAAGACGACGTGTTCAAGAGTAGAAATCATTTTTGCATGGGAAGCAGTCAATTTTTGGCCTTGGGGGGAAAGATAAACGACATGTGGAAGAGATTTTAGCTCCGCTGACCTGCTCAGTTCCCGTGAGGGATTTGTTCGGTAGTGCTGAACCTCTTGTTCGAGGAGACTCACAGCCGAGGGTTCTTTAAGCAGGTGAAGGAAAGCCTTCTCAATCACCTCAGGCATCATCACCATGCCGACCCCACCACCATAGGGTTTGTCGTCTACGGCGCGATACCGGCCTTCCCCAAATTGACGGAGATCAACGAGATCCACGTGTAACAAGCCGGCCTTACTCGCTCGCCCTAGAAGAGAGCAAGTCAACACCGACTGAAAATACTCGGGAAATAGCGTTAGAATTGAAAACTTCACACAAAACTTACTCGATGATTTCGAGTACTGAGCGCTTCTTTAGCTTGGTGCTCGCACCATTCAAGATCGTACGAATGGCTCGAGCAGTACGGCCCTGTTTGCCAATTACTTTGCCCAAGTCTTCTTTGGCGACCTTAAGTTCAAGTACGGTGGTCTGCTCGCCTTCGATTTCAGTCACTTCAACTTGGTCAGGCACATCTACAAGCGCCTTTGCCATCAACACGACTAGATTCTTGAGTTCGCTCGCCATTTGAGCGCCTCCTTCACGCGATCAGCAGTTAGCCATCCACTTCAACAAGAACTACAATTTCGACTTACTGTTTCAATTTTGCGGCGGCCTTCAAAAGATGTCCAACAGTTTCTGAAACTTGTGCACCTTTTTTGATCCAACCTTGAACGGCTTCATCATCGACTTTCAGCTGATCCTTGTCTGCAACTTTTGGATTGTAGACACCAAGACGAGCCAGATACTTCCCATCACGCGGACGGTTGTTGTCGGCTGCAACCACGTGAAAAATTGGCTTCTTTTTTGTACCTGCTCGGGCAAGACGAATTACTACTGACATGTTTTTTAAGTCCTTTTTTAAATTCGCGTTTTTAAAACTCTTTTGTAAACCAGGCGTTCAATCTCTCTTACAGACATTTCGATGTC
>JBFMCE010000051.1:0-29650 GCA_040754655.1 Bdellovibrionota bacterium
ATCCATTAGTATATTTTACCACTAAGGCCTCATGCCGCTCTCGGCAAAAACTTCCGCTGTTCTAATGAGCTCTAATTTTTTTTGTGTGGATTATTGGCTTTAGGATTGAATAGAAAATGATTCTCGCAACTCTTAGCTGAAGTAGAGAGGCGCGCTGGTCTAACGCCCAGCTCAACTTTTTTCACCGATTCCCAATCATGGGTGGTGGCACCAAGCACCCTGATCTCAGCATCGAGCATGCGGATCTGACGATCAATATCATATTCATGGTTGTCAGAACGCAAATGCACCCGCTTGCGGCTCCCACCAGCGGCACGCACTTTCACCACGATCGGGAGCCCTTCGACGGCGACATTCGCATACAGCTCGACGATCTGTTCAGCCTTTAGCACAGGAACATGCATCGTTTTTCCGTCACGCTGCGCGCGCGCAAGCAGAGCTGCTGCCACAACCCGCACTAGCGGCGGCAGAATTGCATCTTTAGAAAGGCGATGCAGCAGCTTCTGGCCGAAGTAACCCAAATGCTCAGGGCGTTCCGTCATACTGTGTAAAGCTGTAGGTACAAAGTTTTTCTGAATAAGCCAGGCGCCCTGTTCGGGACCCACAAGTTCAAGCACCTTATCGATAGACCTGTCGGCGAGGATTGCGGTCAACTCGGAGTAAAGAGGAGAATAACGGGCATCATAAAACAGTACCATGGCAGAATGCAAAATTGACTCTGCGACTTCTACAGAAACTCTCTCGGCAGCTTGAGCCTCAGTGAGGCTGCCTGCATTGTTTATCTTGGCCATTATCTCGTTTCTCAGTGGTTCGTCTTTAAACTCACTTTTAAAGTTCATATGAGCAAGGGCCCGAAGGATATTCATGAAATCTGTCGAAGAACTGAGCTTTTTCTTCAAACCTTCTTCTTCAATGTCTACGAGTGCCTCGGTAAAACTACCGAAGAAATTGAAGAAGGTTTGCTTAGCTAGCTTGTAAGAGTTACTCTCGGTCTCGTTCATCTTTGCAGGGTCTTCAAGCTCTTCGTAACCCGCAGGCCAGTTCAGTTCGCGCAGTCTCTTCTCTTCACTTTCGTAATGAGCACGCAACTGAGCACTGCTCATGGGTTGCGGTTTCACTTCACCGAAGCCTAGCAGATGAAGTGGTTCCCCATTTCGTCCTGATCCAAGGCTCAACCCCCCAAGAGAGGGTAAAAGCTCGCCACTTTGACTGAGCACCATATTTACCCCGACAAGATTGCGGAAAGAGAACTCAACCATTGATTGAGTAGCCTGTTCATACAGGCGAATTTGATCGGCCACTACGCTACGGATGGGTTCTGGCTCAAGATCGGTGAAGTCGCCCAACCATACAAAACCGCGCCTGGCCAGAAGATCTCGAACTTCACGCGCGAATAAGGGTGCCGTGATCATACTGACCTGATTCGGATATTTATTGACCCAGAAAATCTTTACCTTTGTGTCGAGGTCGTGATCGAGTAGGAGCATATTGATTTCATCATAGGCTGCTTGAACGGACTGACCAGGCAGGTGAACCCCATACTGACGAGTGCGCTTAAACTCATAGGGAGGGGCCGCATAGGTCAAAGACCAGGCGAATAGCACAAGCAATGGCATGAAAATCCGGAAACACATATCGCGCTATCACTTACCAAGTAAGACGGGCATTATCAACTATACTAAATAAAATTAATATGTAAGGCGTTATTACCCGGACGAGCCCAGATTCTTTAAGAGCTTTGACCGTGGTTCTTGATGAGCAAAGCGCAGATTCGCCTGAAACTTAGGAACAGGCTCTCTGGGGCCTACAAGCAATGCGCACCAACCGGAACTACTCGCGAACCAACTCCACAGTATTAGGAATGAGACTATAGCTTCTGCCGCCTATCGAACCATCGCTCACGTTCGTTTTCACCCTAATAATAAGATCCCCATTAAGAGCATGCGCCGCCGCATTGTAGAAAATTGATTTCTCAATCGCGTTCTTAAAATAGACCACAGGCAAAGCTTGGCACTTTGATAAGCCTGTTTTTTCTGTGAAATTTGACTCTTTCCGAACTTGTTCAAAGTATAGCACTATGCCATCGACGTCTTTTTTTGAAGCATAGTCGTGAAGTTGTTCCATTCGAACAGCCACGGGCTTCCCTGATATCTGCGTATTTTCTTCGTTGTGAGTGATGAACTTGGCGCACTCCGAAGTAGCGAAGGCTTCGGTGGTGGAAGCCGTCTTTCGTTTTACCTCCCCAACTGCCGCTGTTGAAACCAAACATGGAATTAGGATGGCTAATAACTTTTTCATATGCTCCCCTTGTTAAAGAATAAATTTTGACTCTTGACCAACTTGCATACAATAATAAATATTTACCAAGGACCTACCGTGGGCGGGCTCGCGCACATCGTGCGAGCGCTCAATGCGCATCTGAAAAAACCCATGGGCTCGCCGAAAATAAATATCTTCCGACAATAGAGCTACTCTCCTACATCACCTTTTGTTCTTGTACTCGTGTCTGTGTGTTTCTTCTTACGGTACGGTTTTTCTTCGGCGCCAGGATCCTCGAAAAGGATCTCTCTTAACTTGGCAACGCTATTACGAATACCTTCATTTTGAACATTCGCACACTTTTCGATAGGGGCTTTAAAAAAATCACGATGAAAAGTGTGTGTGAGGTCCAAAGAGCTTCTGGTCATTTCCAGCCTCTCGACGTAAAAACTCAGGGCTTGATGCAACATTTCATTCAGGAACTTCACAGTATCTTGGTCGTTTGCGTCGTGAGACTCCATTCCCAACTCTTCTAAGGCGGCAACCTCCCCTGGTTTTAGCTCAAGGCAAGATAAACTCTCGTATTTAGTTCGTTTGCGATGGTCGGGACTATTGGGGTCAAATACTTTTTCTTTAGAAGCCTTAAGGAAAAAGTGAATTTTGTCGCGAATCTTTGGATTCGCCAAATGACCTTCAGGAATACCTTTTCTCTTGATGAATTGTTCAATTTCTTCGTCAGAGACAGAGGCTTCACGCGCTGTGAATCCTTTTCCATCAGTATATATAGAGCGATAAACAAGACGTTTTTTGCCTGAAAACGCATAAAGCATAGTTATGATCGGGATTTTATCTGATGTGCGCGGCAAACTTGCGGAGCCCGGAGTGAATTCAAGGAAAACACTCTTTTGAGTTGTTGTATCAAAAAGATAGGCCCCTTTTTGAGCATGTCGATCTGCTAAAAAAACGAGCTTATCTTTATCAATGCGACACCCATTCTCAAAGATAGGCTGGATTTTTTCGTAAGTTTTTGTGATCGCAGCCAAACAGGCAAGCTGTGATTTCAATGCCTCATCGCCATGAGCAATTTGAGAAACCATTATTAAGAAAATGATGAGAGCTGGCATGATAGTTTTCATAAAAACCTCTAATTCTTAGTTTATTCGTTGCGGTAACGTGGTTCCAGAGAATTAAATCTTTTACGGTTGGGCAAAAAATTCCGATGCCACCCACAACCAAGCCGCCACCGCTTTAAACCCGGCCAAGATCTACCGATCCGCAAGATGAGGCAATCATCGAATGTGGCAATCTTACGGTTGGAAAAAGCCTGGCAGACGCATCCAAAGAACCAAGAAAAAACCTGTTACTCGAAGATTCACGAGAGTAAGCGCTCAGGCGCAGATCGTATCCTCAGGGGAAGTGGTCTCTGGGCGGGTCTTTCTCTACGAACTCAGCTCACACGGCGTAGGAATATTTTTAGAGCGGCCTGTCTCGAAGAACGAACAAATCTACCTCGTCATCGAATATCCGAGGCACCTCTTCTTAAAAGGGCACGTGGCATTTTGCGGTCTCTATTCATCGAACTTGAGAGTTCTTGCCGAAGAATGCTTTCAATACCGCGCTTACCTGAGATTTGATTTCGACTCTGAACAAGAAAGACGGATGATCGAACAATACTGCCGCGAGCTTTAAACCTTAATAAGGCCGACGCACGCGTCTGCGAAATCCCTGAACACAACCTCAAGGTCGTCTACCCCTTGACGATCAAGTTTAAACCACTCCGGATGCCACTGCACTGCGCGGATCCACGCGCCCTGTTTGTGTTCAATGGCCTCGATGACTCCATCTGGCGCATGGGCCACAGCTTGAAAAGCGGGAGAGAGCTCATGGATGCCTTGATGGTGCACAGTATTCACCTTGATTTGCCGCTTCTGATACAGCCTTTCAATCCATGAATCCTGGGTCAAAACAACTTCATGCACATTCTGCTCGTAGGTTTCCCAATCGCGGTGGTTCAAAGCACCCACTCTTTCAGTGGCCAGGTCTTGATAGAGCGTCCCACCATAAGCGACATTGAGAAGCTGCAAACCACGGCAAACCCCTAAGATCGGGATTTGTTTTTTTTCTGCCGCCTTCACCAATCCTATTTCATACCTATCTCTCACCTTATCGCCCGGCCATTTGGCATTGTATTGCATGCGCCCGTACGACTCTGGCGAGACGTCGGCACCGCCGGCAAGCACTAGTCCTGCGCAACGATCGACGAGTTCTTGCGTTGCTGCCTGGTTTTTCAGATCAGGCAAGACCACAGGCAGCGCACCCGCTCGATAGATGGCATCAACCAGATGCGACTCGGCGTAGTGCAGCTCCATGTTCTTGAAAACAGGTCTTTGCGGATCAGCTGCGAATCTGTTTGCAGAAACGGCAACTAAAGGACGAGTACTCATCGTGCTCCGATCAAAGCGCGTTACGGTAAAGCGCTTCGAGATCTTTCTTCGTCACAGGTTTTGGATTGTTGTGCCAGCAAGTGTCGTGAAAGGCTTGCTCCGTGAGCTCTGGCACCAACGATTCTTTCACACCCACTTCTCTTAAGTTTCGTGGAATTGAAATCGCATCGCGAAGTTCGCTAAAATATTCAATCGCATTTTCAGCGGAAGCCCTGACATCACGGCCTAGCTCTGCATTCACAAGCCTTGAGATATCGGTGAGTCGCCCCTCACTCACATCACTATTAAATCTCATCGCGGGCACCAGCATCACGCCGTTCGCTAAACCATGATGAACACCAGCCAATGTCGAAAGCGGATGCGCAAGCGAATGCGTCACGCCAAGGCCTTTTTGAAAAGCGATTGCGCCCATCATCGAAGCCATGAGCATATCCGCTCTCGCAGCGACATCATGGGGCTGCTTGCAGGCCTTCTTTAAGCTTCTAGAAACCAGGCGAATCCCTCCTAAGGCGATACTGTCCGCGATCGGATGGGTGCCCTTGGCCAAGTAACTTTCGATATTATGCGTAAACGCATCCATACCCGTGGCGGCAGTAATCTTCTCAGGAAGATCAAGCGTCAACAATGGATCTGCGAAAACATAGTTCGCCAGAAGGTATGGGCTAAAGATAATCTTCTTTGTTTTGGTGTTGGTATCAACAATAACTGTGGATCTGCCGACTTCGCTGCCTGTGCCCGCTGTCGTTGGAATGGCGACAAAGGGCGCAACGTTTGAAGTGATCTTATCGCAACCACCAAGAGCATCGTCATAGTCAAAGACCGATCCCGAGTGGGTTGCCATCAACCGAATTGCCTTTGCGACATCAAGCGGGCTTCCTCCGCCCAACCCCAAAACCCATTGGCAACGTGTCTTCTTAAATGCATCGCGACCCGCCAAAACATCCTGCTCCGTCGGATTTCCTTGCACGCCAGTGAATGCCTCAAACGCGATGCCGGCTGACTCAAGCGTCTTCAATACTTTTTGATACGCTGGGGTCTTTGAAAATCCTGCGTCCGTGACGATCAGGCACTTGCCATAACTTTCTTTTGCGACCACCGCTGGAAGGTAAGAGAGCGCCTCTGCACCAAAGCAGATCTTAGTCGGAAACGAATACCAGTTCACTTGAGACATCGAATACTCCTCTGTTCTCTTCTTTAAATGATTTCGAAATAGCGTTCGAGTTCCCAGCTCGTGACCGCACGCCTGAATTGCTCTACTTCCCAACGACGTGTAGCGACGTAATGGTCGATAAAAGCCGAGCCGAGATACTCGCGAGCGCGCTCACTCTGATTGAGCTTTTCAGTCGCTTCCTCAAGCGAGGTGGGCAAGGGCTGGGCCTCTTTGGCCGAGACAGCATATGCGCTGCCCTTGAGCGGACCCTGTAAGACAAGTTTGCTTTCAATCCCATAGAGACCGCCTGCAAGAGATGCCGCTAAAGCATGATACGGATTGATATCAGCCGCGGCTAAACGATACTCGACCCGAGTGGGCTTTCCAGCGCCGTTTGGCCCTAAGATTACTCTCAGCGCCGCTGTTCTATTGTCTAGAGCCCAAGTCGCATTGCAAGGCGCCCAAGCCATCGTGTGCCTTCCCGTGCGTTTGTAGGAATTGATCGTCGGTGAGATCAAAGCCATCATTTCAGGCATGAGTTCGAGTTGGCCTGCGACGTATTGTTTGAACATCGCACTCATTCCAAATTCTGATTTTTGGTCGGCAAAAAGATTTTGCCTCAGGTCTCTATCCCAAAGCGACTGATGGATGTGTCCGGAACATCCCGGAAGGTTTTGATTCACTTTCGCCATGAAAGAAACCATCACGCCATGGCGAGATGCAATCTCTTTCATTGCAGTTTTAAATAGAGCAGCCTTATCTGCAATGTTCAAAATCGTGTCGTATTTGATCGCCGCCTCATAGACCCCGGGACCCGTTTCGGTATGAAACCCCTCAAGGTCGATGTCGTAATCTTTCATGCTCTTGAGAATCGAATGGACCAATTCTTGTTGCGACGAAGCCCTCACCACGCTGTAACCAAACATTCCGGGAGTGAGAGGCGTAAGGTGACGGTATCCTTTCTCACGAACCGTTTCCGGGCTCTCTTTGAAAATAAAAAACTCAAACTCAACCGCGGCCATCGGTTCAAACCCAAGTTTATGGGCTCTTTGCACCACTCTCTTCAAGACTTGGCGCGGGCAAATGGGCAACGCCGAACCGCCTGGCGTATAAAAGTCAGCAAGCATAAATGCGGTATTGGATTCCCACGGAATAAACCTCAAGGTCTTTGGATCAAGCTTCGCCAACGCATCGGGATAACCGGTATGCCAACCTGTATACATCTTCCTGGCGGTCTCAGGTTCGTGATCATAAAGGACATCGGCAGAGTCCCAGCCAAAGATCACATCGCAAAATCCGAAGCCTGATTCCAAAACCCCTTCGGCCTTTTCTAGCGAAAGATATTTTCCCCGAAGAACGCCGTCTGTGTCGAATGCGCCGACTTTAAGGCGCTCTACTCCGCGTTCGCGCAAGAGCTGCAGGACAGAATTCGCTGATGCCATATTTACCCCCCATAAATACGAAACAACCCCGACCCATAAAGAAACTTGGCTTTATGCATTAAGGTCCTAAGATAGGAGGTAGCTTTAGGCAACAGTTTTAAAAGGAATAAGGACTTGGTTTTTTTCTTCGACAAGTCGCTTCAATTCCGACTCATCAAGATCTTTTTCAAATTTCAACCCATAGCGATAAAGGGTATCGATGCAGTAGTCATTTTTTCCCCAAACCACTTTGGCGGAAGCAACAACAGTCACGACGTTTTTATCTACCCAGACCGGCACTCGCAGCAGAATACCTTCTCCGGGTTTCAGGTGACGGCTTGTACGTACCGTACACCCACCGATCCCCAAGGAAGTGATCCTTACTTTGTGAGGTTCACTGCCATCTTTTAATGAAGCTTTTAAGCAAACGTTGAAGCGTTGGTGTGTGCGTGTGTTTTCTCTAATTTTCATAACATGTTAAAATGGTGATAAATAAATGCGGAAACAAACAACCCTACTTGTATGGCCGACCAACTCCAGCTGAGCGCTCGTTGCATCGATCTCCCCCCGTGCGCCTGAACAATAATGCAACACATGTACCAAGTTTTTTAAGGTGCAGGCCTAACTTGCTCTTTTCGGATCCAAATTCAAAATGGACGCATGACAGACTATCGGGTTCTTGTGATCGAAGACAGCCCAGAGATTTCTCTGCTCATTCAAGAGCTCTTAGAGTCGCAAGGCTATATCGCTGATACGGCGAACAGTGTCGAAACGGCGGAAAGGCAACTTGAGGCTCATGAATTCGATTATGATTGCGTATTGCTCGACTACCGACTCGGTGACGAAGATGGAAGCCAGCTCTTGGGAAGCATCTTGGGACGGAATCCCGCGCAATCCGTAATCGTCATGACGGCTTATGGAACCATCGAGAAAGCTGTCGAGACTCTGAATCAAGGCGCGCTTAATTACATTACCAAACCCTTCGACAATCCACAGCTCTTGCACTTCGTAGAACAGGCATGCGAACGTTCCGCTTTGAAGAAAGAAAATCGGCGGTTGCAAACCATGCTGACTGGCAAACCCCCGATCGAAAGCATCATCGGTACGAGCCCAATGATGATGAAGCTTTACGAGCAAATTCGCCAGGTGGCCCAAGTCGACAGCACGGTGCTGATCACTGGGGAATCGGGCACGGGCAAAGAGTTGGTGGCGCGAGCGCTGCACGACTTGGGAACGCGGGCGAAGAACCGCTTTGGCGCGATCAATTGCGGCGCGATTCCCGCCAATCTTCTTGAGTCTGAGCTCTTCGGACATAAACGGGGAGCATTTACGGATGCCAGGACCGACAGGAAAGGGCTTTTTGAAAGCTGTAACACCGGGTCATTGTTCCTCGACGAAATCGGGGAGATGCCGATTGAGTTGCAGGTAAAGCTTCTTCGCGTCCTTCAAGAAAAAGAAATCGTCCCTCTAGGCACCGACAAGTCAGTCTCGGTCGACGTGCGCATCATCACCGCCACCAACAAGAACCTTCGCGAAGAAGTCAGGAAAACAAAATTCCGCGAAGACCTTTTCTTTCGGATCAACGTCATCCCTCTGCACGTGCCGGCCTTGAGGGAGCGAAAAGAAGATATCCCGCTGCTCGCTCATCACTTTCTTTGGCAATACTCGAAACAATTCGGCAAGAAGATGGAGCCTATCCCGGAAGAAATCATGCGAAAACTTGTCGCCTATGATTGGCCCGGAAACGTGCGCGAACTTCAAAATAATATTGAACGCGCCGTCGTGATGTCGGTAGACGGGCGCTTGCACACCGAACATATTTTCATGGATACCATGCTCAGCGGAGCGACTGATGGCCCTCGATCTGAGCCCTTGCTGCCGTATTCTGAGGCAAAAGAGCGGTTCGAGAAGAATTACTTGGATCATCTTTTAGAGGCCGCCGGCGGCAATATCACCGAAGCGGCTCGGTTAGCGGGCAGATACCGTGCCGACATTTATCGACTGCTCAGCAAGTATCATTTCAAGCATTCGAAAAGATGATTGCCTTCGCCGTTTTCCAAGTCATGAAAAGTCTCGTCAAACGGCGTGCGGTCAAGCTTCCCTAAAAATCCTTTATTCTCGTTTTGCTTTCGTTTCATCTTCATATTCTTTGTATTGATGCAAGCGATGTACCTCAGGCCGACTTCTTGTCTTCAGGTTTCGAGCTTGCATTTTGATCAAAGAAGAAAATATTTCGGGGAAGCGCCAAGCTGCCGTCTGGAAGCTCATCTGAAGCGGCAATCACAACAGGACGGCCTGCTTTGAGCCATCTTTCGGCGCTCCAGAGCGCACGACGTTGCGGGGAAATATGCTCGAGCGCCTGGAGTCCTATAACCGCTAAAAATGAACCCGTCAGCAAGATGCCGAAGGCTGCGGCCGCGATAGAGAACGGCGAGGGTCGAGTCGTTGTAAAGACATTGATTGAAAAGAGCGCAACCGCGGCTCCGACGATCATCCCTAAGATCCCCAATATAAGAAGTTTTTTCCATTTCTCTTCTGAATAAGCCTTCTCACGATCAAATGAAATTTCGCCAACAGAGATGGCCTCATCCTCGGTACGCAAAAGATCGGCGTCGTAGACATGCAAATCGGCAGGCTTTGTGAGAATTCGAGACGAAACCAAAGTGGGACAAGTCATGGCAAACTTGTCTTGTAGTGCTTTTGCTTCGTTTAGACTGTGACAGCGCGCGACGTAGACAACCATTCGCCCTCCTTGGGTTGCCTTGGTCTTATGCTGCAAAATATAGACCTCTATGTTAGAAGCCCGTCATGATCTTAATGCGACGCACAGTAAGATGCTTTTTTCTAGGTTTCTTTTTTATTATTTTGACCGCCCAAACCAGCTTCAGTGAATTCAAATTCAGGTTGAACGAAGACTTGGGAACCCTTGACTGGGGTTATGGAGAAATCAACGGAACGATCGTCCAGCAACTCATGGAAGGGCTGACTCTCTCGGATAAAGACGGGAAACCTGTTCCCGCGATAGCTAAAAAATGGAGGTTCATGCCCGGCAAACAACCTTCGTTCATTTTTCACCTCGATCCAAAATCCGCGTGGTCAGACGGAGCGCCCGTATGCGCGCAACATTTCATCGATGCTTGGAAAAGGGTGCTTGATCCGGGCTTTGCCTCTCCGTATGCACATTATCTTTTCGACGTGAAAAACGCGAAGGCGTTTCATTCAGGGAAGGAAAGAGATGCCTCAACCCTGGGGCTAGAGGCGCTAGGCTGTCACACGTTGAAGGTATTGCTCGAAAAACCTGCTTCGTATTTCGCGGCCATCACGAGCCATTGGGTTCTTTTTCCGATCAGGAAAGATCTGATTGAGAACGCCCCGCGCGAATGGACGCGCCCCGGAAAACTCGTCGTAAATGGCCCTTATTTGCTGAGCGAGTGGGCGCCGGACCAGCATTACGTCTTGAAGAGAAACCCTAAGTACCATGGCAGACCCGCTTTCGAAGAAACCTTGAAGGCGGTGGTTGTTCGGGAAGATGCTACTGCATTCAATTTATTCCAAGACAAGAGATTGGATTGGGTGAAAGACCTGCCGTTCCTCGAAAAGCCAAGATTGTCATCAACGCCGGAGTACAAACTCTTTCCGACCCTCGTTGGCTATCACATCGGCTTTCGGCCAGACGTTCCTCGGAACATTCGCTGCGCGCTCTCAAAGTCATTGAACAAAGATGAGATCCCGCAGGTGCTCAAAGGAGGCGAGACTCCGGCCTGGGGCGTGGTTCCGGCCGAACTCGCGAGATACGCGCCAAAATCTCACTACGACCCGGTTCAAGCGAAAAAACTTTGGGACCAGACCGAGGATAAAACTTGGGAAGCGCACTATTATTCAAAAGACATCCACACGCCGCTCATGGAGTGGGCTCAAAGCCAGTGGAAGAAAAACCTGGGCGCCGAAGTGAATCTAAAGAGGATGGAAGGGAAAACCTATTGGTCTTTTCTGCAAAAATCGCCTCCTCAGATTTTCTTGAGCGGAACCACCGCCGCATACGCGCACCCGTATACTTTTTTATCTGAATTCCTGTCTCAGAGCCATGCCAACTGGGGACGCTTCGCCAGCGCTCCCTATGATAGGGCAGCCATGAAAACTTCTGAGCTTCTGGCCGGTTCTCAATTGAAGCCTTGGGTTGAAAAGGCGCAAAAGATCTTGATTGAAGACCAATGCGCCGTCATCCCGCTCTACTTTCGCCAAACCGCCTCTCTTGTCTCAAAAGACTGGAATGGATTTCACGTCAATCCAATGACTTATGTTTATTTAAAAGACGTTCGAAAGCGGACGCCTGACATGGCGACGAAACCTTGATTCGCTTGGCGGTTAATGAAAGTGCAGTTCTTCGGCCCCGGCTTCGTTGACGTCAGGGCTTTTCGCAGGAGCTTGCGCTTCCTGGCCATCAAAGATGCCCCGGCGCGTGAAGAAAACCTCTTCGGCAGCGCCCGGTTTGACCGGACCTTGACCGGTATTGGCCTGCGCGTCAGCAGGCTTCGCAGATGGAGGTTTCGCATCGGCGCTGGCGGTCGACGATCCCAACGCCCGGTCGGGTTCTTTTTTGGGACCGGCGGCGTCAGGTTCGGCAGCCGCCGGACCTTTTTCAGCAAGCTCTTCTTCTTGGTCACCTTCGATCGCCAGTGAGCTCCTCATTTTTGAAAGCTTGTTTTTCTTCTGAGCGATTTTTTTCATGTAGTCTTTCGCGATCGTCGCCACTTGTTTTTCGGTCTGCCGCACCTCACTTGCGTAGGCCTTATAGGAATCTGCGAAAAGCTCTTTGTGCAAGGCCGCGCGCTCATCCACGCTCAAGGGCTTCTTAGCTTGATGTGCTTCATCAACACGCCTGGTGTACTCACGGTAGGCTTTTGCATAAGCCTTCATGTACTCACTCTCAGCTAGGCCGAGCTGAGGCGCCAAAACCGTTAAAAGCATCGGCAATAATTGTTTAATTACAAGCACTTAAAAGCTCCCCAAAAACTTGCCCATTTCCTGACTAAAATGATAAACTTTATACTTAGAGAAAACAAGGGAGTGGGGGAAATTCCTTTTGTTAGCGGAAAAACTTGCTGGGTGTAAAACCCAGCGCCTTAAGTTTATTGGCCTTTTTTTTGCCTTAAGCCAAGCAGTGGTGAGCCTTGCGCTTGCGCAAAGCGCTCCTCAGCCAAGTTCTGCCACCGCCAATAATCCAACCGATCCTTCGAGCATGAATGTGCCATGCTCTGAACGACCTGAATTCGGAAGACGGGCCTGCACGGCGGTCAAAAATGAAATCAGCCAGTATCTCTCGGCCCGAATTGGCCATGTGATCCATTATTTTTATGAAGGAGCGATGGTCGAGTTCAAGGAAGGCGCTATGGCGGCAACCCCTGGCAGTGGGTCTCAAGATCCGGGATTCTGCAAAGTCCTCGATACCGCGGTGCCAGTTTGTGAGATCAAATCAGGCGAACTTGCGCGAAACACGCATAAAAGCGGGCAATCTTGTCGAAACCCTCTCAACGGAAACGAATTCTGCGTCTTCACCCGCCAAGGGATGGACCTTGCCTCATGCGGGCGCGAACTTGCTTGGATCAGGGGCTTTCGCGTCTCGTTGCTTGAGATGCACCGACAAGCGGTGCTCAATGAGATCCAGGCGGGGGTATTGAACCTCACCGAGATCGGCGGAGCACGCGTCTGCGGCCAGATCGCGCAAAACATCCTGGGCGCGACAAGGCAAATTGATGAGGCGGAAGAGTCCGTTCGCGAACGCTACGCCGACGCGAAAGAAAAGCTCAACACCTCTGAAGCCGAGGGATGTCTCGGGATAGAAAATGAAAACCAAGTGACAGGCACCGGCACCACCAACAGAGAGCTTGCGACGCAACAATCAAAATCACTGGCCCAAAGGGTGATCGACCGTTTCTTCAAACCTGTCAGAGATGAGAAGAAGTTCATGGCAGGCAACGATGAAAAACGCATTTCTCACGCGGCCTGCAACCTTGCGATCGCGCGCTTTCAGACCCAGTCGATGTTCACGAAACTTGCTCAATGCGAAGTCATGATGCGGGCGAAGCGAGACTTTTATGAAGACCACCTCAAAGCCGACGTGATCTTCAGGCAAATCCTCGCCGAAGTGGTCGACCCCTGCATCAGATACGTCGATGAAAACTCTGGCCTGTTGCAAGAATGCGACGACGAGGCTGAGTGCATCGATCTTTTCAACCGATGTTACCGAGGCGAACGCCCTCAAGCGACCCGAGGGATCGCAAACTTCTTTCAGCGCTACAGCCAACGCCACTTCGCAACGAACCAGCCCACCCAACGACGACCGTTGCCAGGATTGGATATCCCATTTAGCGAGGTGCCCGTATGCGGTCAATAACTCGGGCGCTGCTTCCAATGGCAACTCTAACGGCTTCGATATTCTTCATCGGATGCGATAGCGATCCACTGCTTGCTCCAACCCTGGGAAACGCTGATTACTGCATCTTAAATGGCCAACCCGCCCGAAGAAACTCGACCGGCGGCGCGACCGAATGCAGACGCTCAGGAGAAGGCATCGACTCAGCCTTTGAGCAATGCGCCCAAAGCGCAATCGCCCCTTGCGCTGAGCTGGAAGTAGCGCCGCCCGGCCCATTCACTGTCGTAGAGCTTTCAGAAATCGATAATCAATTGCAGCAGCTCGCGGACGTAAGGGCGGATTCAGGAAATCAAATCGTCGAAAAAGGCGACCCCAAGAAAAACCAAGCCTCTTCCTTGGCGAGCGCCAGCAACGACAAGCGTTTTTCATCGAAGAAGTCTCAACAGAACGATCCTCATAGGCGTTCAGGAGTCGGTGACGCAAAAGGATCAACTCAAAATCGATTTGCGGATGGCTCTTCTGGCCAGTCTGACGCGTCTAAAGAAGCGGCAAACTTCGCAAACCAAAAAGATGGCTTCGGAAGCGATTTTGAAAACAAAAACTCAGGCCAGGCCAAGAAAGACGAGGCCAACGCGAGCACTGAAGAATCAAGAAAACTCGCGGGCTCCGGCGGACCTGGTCGTTTCGTCGCCTCGAATTCAGAACCCAGCGGCGGATTGGGTTACGGGAGCTTCGACAGTTCAGCTCCGGTGAGCATCTCTGCGGGCACGGAAACCATCGACTACTTCAAACGCGCGGGCAAACTGACTCTATTTGAAGTCGTGAACAAGCGTTACGATAAATGGGGCCGCACGCTCAATCCTAAAAACTAGCCAGTCTCTTGACGGATAGCGTCTTCTGAGGTTGCATTCTGGATCAAGACCTTGGGGGACCTTAATGGGAAAAACTGATTTCGCGCCAATCTTGCTTTTAACAATAGCCCTGACCAGCGCAAGTTGTTCCAGCCGAAGCAATCACGGCAAAGAACTTGCTCATCAAAAAGAAGATCATGAGCTTGGCCTTTTTCACATTGTCACCCCAACGCAGCTCGAAAAATCCGGCTCGATGCCGAACGAGGGCGGCATCTCAGAAGTCATTCGCGTGGGCGCCAGAGCTTTAGAGTGGCTGACTCTTCTTCAAAAAAACACGCCCATGGCCCAACGCACCCAGGTTTGGAAAAAAGAGAGTTCCATCGGAAGAGAATTTTCGCCGGAATATCCGTTGATTTACAATGACGCCATCATTCTAGAAGAATTCAATTCAACCTTTGCAAGACTTCCATTGTCGGCGCAACAGGTGCTCTTGGATGCAACAATAGGCTTACCCGAATCCGCGCCAAGCGACGTCTCGCACGATGAGCTTATTGGCTTCCTGAGCGCGATCTTCAGCTCTTACTCCCAGGCAAGCCGATGGCTTTCGCTTTACGATAAAAGAGATGCCTACAAACAAGGCCCGAGAGATGTACGGCCCTGGCTTAAGCTTCGTGATAGAGAGACCGCGCTCAAGGAATTGATTTGGAAATGGGATGTGATCTCACCGGAAGAGCGCATGAAATTCGTCGATGAGCTCGCCGGCTCCTGTCCTTTCGCGGTCTCGAAAGAAAAGCAGGCCTGCATTAAAGAGTACGAACGCTTAGCGGAATCAATGTTCGCAGGCACCAGGGCCTTTCGTTGGCTCAATGAGCTTATCCGCCAAGGCAAAGAGCGTTACGAAGAGAAATTTGCGATAAAAAGGGCCAATCAAGGATTGCGCACCTCGTCTGTGGGTGCTCTTAAGAAAATTGAGCTCGGCGTATTTGGGATAGACCGGGAACTCTTGCAATGGATGCAGGAACAAATTGCCCAATCATGGAATTTCCCGGGCCTTCTCACGGTCGAACTCTATGAAGCCCAGACAGAGACCGAGCAGTCCCTCGTCGTAGAATGGAAAAGCGGGGAAATGCCGCGTGTCCCGCAAACAGGCGGCAACGTCATTGTAATGGACGCCAACACGCCCCGCTGGCTTGAATACACGAACGTCACCTTTCGCCATGAATTCGGGCATATCCTGGGTTTCGGCGACTGTTACACGGAATTCTGGGATGAAGAGTTGCGGGCTTTCACTTTCTATTCTTTTGATCCCACTAACGCGATGTGCGCACTCAGCGGCGATTATCAAGAGCGTCATTACAAGGCTTTGGTCGAGAGGTACTTTTAGCCGCGCTCTACCGCGGCACGACAACACTTTAATTCCCAGCACATATTGCCTCTAGAGCGGGTTGGCCTAGAATAAACCATAGATGTCGCTAAGGATTGGCTACACACTATTGGTTTTTCTCATCCTCTCAGGGTTCACTTTTCCTGAACTTCCCACCGAGTCTCGCGGCATTTATCGATTCAAGAACGCGAATCAAGGTGAATCACGGAATCAATTCGCCCTGCACTCAACGACTTCAGACGCATCGATTGAAGCGCGATTTCAACTCACCGTGGGCTTTAGGCCTTCGGTTTTCAGAGACCTCTCCGAATCCGCATCAAGGCAAGACAAGGCAAAAGCCTTAGTCGATTTCCTCGCGAAGAATCTCGATCGCTTCCACGAAGGTTTGGTGAACGTCTCGGTCTCTGACATCTATGTAGACATCAGGGAAGTCATCCTGGATGTCGAAGTAAGCGCTTCTTTGGATGCCGCAAGGGTACGCACGGAACTTCTTAAAAAATTAAACAGACGTCCTGAAACCTTATTCGCTGGCGAACCCAGCATCATAACCATCGAATGAAAAAAACCTTTCTTCTTGCGCTTTTCGTACTGCTCTTCGCCTCATGTTCTTCGGATGAGAAGTTGGTCACCAATTCCTTGCCGAACATCGGCGTCAATCCCAACCGACTGCCTCCGGGCAAATACACCCAAAGCGCTTTAGAAATTCCGGCGACAGTAAACGACACCTATTACCTGGCGGCTGCGCCGTGGGCGAACTCAAGTCTCGTGCCTTATCTCTGGGGCTTTTCCGATCTCGAAGTCGTTTCAAGGTTTCCCAATCTTACATTGCCCGCGGCTGAAATCGTCGTCGCGGTCATTGACACCGGCGTTGATAAAGACCACGAAGACCTCGCCGGCAGGCTCTGGGTGAACCCGCGAGAAGGCAGTGATGCGCTTTACAACAACTTCGTTGACGATGATTCCGATGGATTCAGAGATAATTTCCTCGGATGGGACTTTGTAAACAATACAAACAACCCCGCTGATGACGCCGGACACGGCACGCACGTGGCCGGAACGATCGCGGCCATCGGAAACAACTCGCTCGGGATCGTCGGCGTATCCCCGTGGGTTCGCATCATGGCGATCAAGGTATGCAATGAAAGCGGCAGCTGCCGAAGCTCTGATATCAGAGCGGCCATCTCTTTCGCGGCTTCACACGGGGCCAAGATCATCAATCTAAGCCTCGGAGGATTGAGCCGGGGCTCTGATGCGATCGCTTTCGATCAGGTGATCACCGAGGCCACGAATGCGGGAGTGCTCGTCGTAGCGGCGGCCGGAAACTCCACCGCAGATACGGCCCTGATGACCCCGGCAAATGCAACGCATTCCATTGCCGTAGCCGCGCACGCCAACGACGGCGGCATCTGCAGTTTTTCGAATTGGGGATGGAAAGTCGACTTCAGCGCCCCGGGCTGCGCAGTAAACGAGGGAAGGGAAGTCGCGGGGGTTCTTTCTCTCAACTCTCGCAAATGCGGCCAGAATGCAGACCAGTACTGCTCGCTTCGCAACCTCGTCGGCAATGCCTACACGCTGAAATCAGGAACCTCGATGGCTACTCCTCACGTCGCGGGTTTGGCCGCCGTGGCTTTCACCGCAAGCCCAACGGCAACTCCGCTTCAAATCCGCCAAGCACTCTTGCGAACCTCGCGAGCAGTATCAACGGGGTACAAGCACGTCGACTTCGGCGCCGGAAAAGCCTCATCAATAAATTTAATTGATGAAGCCAGAACAGCTCCCGGGATCAAGATCACCTCGCCTTTCTACGGCACGAGCGCCGAGTCGCATGCCATAGGCATCCGCATCGAAGCGCGAGACCAGCCCGTCGAATGGACTTTGAAATACAAACGATCAAGCGATGGAGAGAACTTAGACGTCAGCGATGCGACAACCATCGAGAACGGAAGCGCCGTCCTGCCGAGCAATGCGATCAACCACACGGTAAACTGGACTCCCCCCGCGAGCGGCGACTACATCATCGTTCTTGAAGGACGGATCGGGGCCGAGCTCTACTATGACACTCACATGGTCAACCGACCGTAGTGAACCCTTGACTAGTTTCGTTGCTCTGCAGGCTGCCTCTTCACGGTTTCTTGATCAACGTCGATGAAGAGCTGAACCCTGCGATTCCTCGCCCTGCCATTTTCCGAGCTGTTAGTGGCCACGGGTTTTGCCTCTCCGAAACCCACCACTGACATTTGTTCTTCCTTCACGCCCCGGCTTCTCAGCACCCTTTGAACCGCTTCAGCGCGTTCGACCGAAAGTCGTTCATTGAAAGCATCACTTCCGGTATTGTCGGTATGCCCTTCAACTCGAACCCGGTTTTCTTTGTATTTCGCGAGGATGTCACCGACCTCGACCAATTGATCGACCGCCGAGGGTTTCAGCACCGCGCTTCCGGTTTCGAACAAGAGATCATTCTTAAGATCGACAAGAATCCCATCCTTAAGCCGTTTCGTGTCTGCGACCTTTGAAAGTTCCTTTGCTTGTTTATCAAGATAGTTGCCAATGGCGGCCCCGGTCGCGGCTCCGGCCGCTGCTCCAATACCGGCGCCAGACCAACCTCCGGCGGCGCCCCCTAGAGCGCCTCCCACAGCGGCACCCGTACCCGCTCCAATTGCCGTGCGCTTGCCGGGGCTCGTGCAGCCCGACAAAAACACCATTGTGATAAGGGTCAAGAAAGTGAAAAAAGATTTAATGGGAAGTTTCATGGCCGCCTCGCTCGTTCTGTTGACATTGGTCTTGTTGTCAACAGAACGAGCAATGGCTATGCCAATTCTAATAGTCAGCTGATCAGCTTGTCGCAGGCTGAGCGGCCTTGTTTCCTGGAGATGATTTCTCAAGGAAGTCACGAACCTTGTAGCGAGCAGCGCTGATGATGAAAATCACCGATACAGCCAGCATCATCACAGCGAAGAAGAAGAAAAAGTTCGCGCCCTGAAAAATATTGACCTTCGAAATGTACGCGGTGAGCAAATTACCCACGAACACCGTCAAGAGCCAGAAGCTCATGATCGTGCTCTTCATCGCTCGAGGGGCTTGAGTGTAAGCAAACTCAAGTCCAGTGATGGAAATCATCACTTCCGCCATTGTAATGATCAGGTAAGGGATGATCTGCCAAGCCACCGAAACGATTTGACCTGCATCGATCGCCATCTGTAGGATGCCTACGAAAACAAACGAAAACGCAGCCAAAACCATTCCGACCGACATGCGGCGAAGTGGCGTCATCTTGAATCCGAACTTCTCGATCATAGGATAAATCAGATAAGCAAAAAGCGGGATCAAAGCCATAACCATGATCGGGTTCAATGCAGCGATCTGAGAAGACTCAAGTTTCGTTCCCCAAACATTGAGATCCATTTTCTCGGCTTGTAAAATCCAGCTTGAACTGTGTTGGTCAAACAAAGCCCAAAAAGCAGAAACAGTGATGAACACCTTGAAGATGGAAGCCGCGGCTTTGGCTCCTTCAACGTCTTCAGCGCTGTATTTATTCCTGGCAACATCCAAGAAAGACTGCCCAGGCTTGCGCTTGCTCGCATTCATAAGAGAATAAATAACGATCGGCATAAAGCCTGTTGCACCCGTCTTACCGGTCGGAGGAACATGCACGTATTGCTTGCGTCCCATCCAAAAAACGAAAGTTGCAAGGAACATCAAAATACCCGGAACACCGAACGCCACCGAGGCGCCGTAACGAGGCAGAATCCAAGGAATGAGCAAAGTCGAAAAGAATGAACCGAAGTTGATCGACCAGTAGAAAATATCAAAAACACTCTTTACGAGATGTTTATTTTTATCAGTGAATTGATCACCGACGTGCGCCGAAACGCATGGTTTGATGCCGCCAGATCCGAGGGCGATCAGCGCCAATCCCCAATAAAGGCCTGTCTTGGTTTCCCAAACTGCGAGAACCGCATGGCCTAAACAGTAAACCAACGAAAGATAGATGATCGTTTTGTATTTCCCAAGATAGCGGTCCGAAATGTACGCGCCAAGGAGCGGCAAGAGATAACATGCGCTAACGAACAAGTGAAAAATGCCTTTGGCATCAGGTTCTGACATCATCAAATGCTGAGTCATGAAAATAACCAAGATGCTGCGCATGCCATAGAAACTAAAGCGTTCGCACGCTTCGTTGCCTACGATGTATCTGATCTGCGGTGGAAATGAAGTTGTTTTGGTTGTCATACCTACCCTCGTTTAGAAAACCCGTATAGCACAATATTGACTCAATGCATTAACAAATATTCCCGTGATACACTCTAGTTTAAAGCTCTTTTAGGTGAGCACATGCATACAATTTCTCAGGGTTTGAAGGATTTGTTTTTTGAACTCGGTGACTGCAACTATGAGTGGCAGCCCCAGACCCCAGACCGCTTGCTTAATTTCCGCAAGGATCCGGTAGCATTTCGACCTCTCATACAATGGCTTGGGCTTGGACTTCCCGTATCAGAAGATTCGCTCGTTCAAGACGGCTTATCACGTTCGGTTTTCCGAACACTTTCGGAGAGAGGGTTTGTAAAAAATTCACGCTCAGCTATGTCGGTGAGCGGAAGTGGCGACCTCTTTATCATTCATGACCACTGGCCGCCGCAGCATGGCACTGAGAAGGGTTACGTCCATTACGGAGCGGAGTCGGCCTGGCTTGCCCGTACTTGCAATCGTGACCTCGAAGGGTTTGTCGGGAAACGCGTTCTTGATCTGGGCTGTGGCTCTGGCGCTTTGATGCTTGAGGTCGCGGGCGTCGCCGATGAAGTCTTGGGTCTTGATATCTCAGAAAAGGCCGCTGAATGGGCGCAAGTCCTGGCTAGCGCCTACGGGTTTACGAATATCAAGGCTGAAGCTGCAGCAATTGGAAGCAACGCCGCGGAAAATATTGTGGCAGGAAAAAAGTGGCACAAGGCGGTCATGAATCCGCCCATGGTGATTCCTGCCCTCGACGCGGCTTATCCGCATCGTGATGGCGGTAAACTGGGGATAGAATTACCACTTCTTTTCTTGGATTTCGCCGGACGCCATTTGACTAGCGATGGTGAAGTGCTTTGCCTGATCACGAATCCGATTTTGCACGGCAAGTCAGCCTTCTTCGATGGACTAGCAAAACAGCGTTGGGAATTCATAGAGAGATACTGCCTGCATCCGCATTTCAATCAATCAGTTGCGCGCAAACAAGGCTATGCGGCTCGAGGAATTGAGCGCGTTGAATTGTGGTACCTGCACTTGAGAAAGGCTTAGGAATTGAGCGCGCCTTGCTCGAGCTGCGCTCGTGAATAAACGCCACAATCAAGCACAAGAGCCGTTACGAGCTCACGCGGAGTTACATCAAAGGCGGGGTTAAACGTTTGGCTTTCGGCAGGAGCCCAACGAACCAAACCAAAGCTCCCTACCGCTCCTCGCACTTCATCAGAGGCGCGGTCTTCGATCGGAATGCCGGCACCCGAAGCGCAATTGAGATCAACTGTCGTGTAAGGAGCGGCGGGATAGAAAGGAATCCCGTGATGTTTCGCCGAAACCGCGACGCCATAGGTTCCAATCTTGTTCGCGAAATCGCCGTTGGCAGCGATGCGATCAGCGCCGACAAAGATCCTCTGCACCTTGCCCGACCGCATGACGGTCGCAGCCATATTATCGCAAATCAAAGTGTAAGGGATTTCCAATTTTTCGAGCTCCCAAGCCGTAAGCCTTCCGCCTTGAAGCAGAGGCCTTGTCTCATCAACATAGACATGAATGCGTTTGCCTTGCTCAAATGCTTTTCTGATCACGCCGACCGCAGTTCCGATGCCTGCAGTGGCAAGCCCCCCAGCATTGCAATGAGTGAGAATCCCATCGCCGTCTTCTACCAAAGAGGCACCGTGAGTCCCGATGCGTTTGCACAACTCGACATCTTCATCGAAGATCTCTTCAGCCAAACCGAACAATCGCGCGGGATCTACTTTGCTTTCCCGAGACGGAACCATTCGGTCAATTGCAGCCATAAGGTTGACCGCCGTAGGCCTTGCGTTTCGCAGCGCGATAGCAGCTTCAATGATTTGAGTTGAACTTGCCCCCGTTTCGGCGAATTTCGCCAAACTCAAGGCCGCAGCCACTCCGATCAACGGGGCGCCTCGCACCTTAAGTGACTTGATGTAAGAGATCATTTCGTTGGGGTGATTGCACTCAAGCCAAACCTCGCGGTCGGGCAAGAGCTGCTGGTCAAGAACCCATAGCTTTTCATCGACGTGTTTCAATCCCAGCGAAATCATGTCTTTCATAGATTGCGATCTCCTAGTTTTCTTCTCATCTCGCGCAATGCTGCAATTTCCTCCGGAGGCAGTCGATTCAACCCTCCCAAACTGTGGGCAAGCAAGAGGATGTGCGCTGAATGTTCAAGCCGCTCCATCCCGTTGTAAGCCTCCATCAAGCTTTCACCCCAGCTCAGCGCCCCATGGCTGGCCAGAATCATCACGCGATGACTCGGCAAAACCGGCTTAAGGCCATCACCCATCGACTGCGTGCCTGGCCTGGCATAAGGGATGATTGGAATGCGCCCTACCGCGAGAATCACTTCCGACAAAGATTCCGAAGGAAGTTCGACAAGCCCCGGCCTGGCAATACTCCACGCGATCGCCGCGGGAGGGTGGGCATGCACCACGCACTTGGCTTGCGAACACCGGCGGTAAACTTCAAGATGCATCAGTCTTTCACCAGACGGTTTTCCCGTAAGAATGCGATTGTCCAAGGTGATCACCGCTATATCGTCCGCCGTGATAAACGCCTTGTGTTTACCTGTCGGCGTGATCAAGATCCGATCATCAGAAATTCGGTAACTCACATTGCCATCAGCCGCCGCAAGCATATTGCGTGAATGGAGCAAACGGCAAACATCAAGGATTTCTTGCGAGATCTGTTGCTCGTCCATAGACTTCATGGCTTATCACGCTCGCAGAAGCCTAGGCAAACGAACCGATAGGGAAGACTTAGATTTTCTGATTTACTCAGGGCGATCGTACGAGAGGATGAATTCGACTCTGCGATTCTTTTTCCGGCCTTCGAGATCCTTATTCGAAGCAAAAGCTCGCCTTGGGCCCCTGCCCACAGGGGTCACTAGCCTTTCATCAAACCCATGCTTTTGAACGAAGTAATCCATGACGGAGACTGCTCGGGCCAGCGACAATTGCCAGTTGTTGGAATGCTGAACGCCCTGCACGGGCACATTGTCGGTATGACCTTCAATAGTGATGAATCCCTTGAATCCTTTCAGGACCTGCCCCAGCAGATCAAGCTTCTTCTTGCCCTCGGTCAACAACTGACTCGAGCCCGCATCAAATAAAACCTGTTCAGAGAGCGAAAACTTCACGCGCTCTTGATTCACATCCATGCCGTAGACTTGCCCCTCGAGAAGATCTTCGATGAGAAGGCTTAAGGTCCTGTTCTCTTTCATCACATCTCGAAGCGGACGAGGCCTCTCAATCAAATCCTCAGGATAAAATCCATCCATTCCATTCATGGTCGAATCACCAGAACCCTCTTTTTCACCCATGGGGTGCACTGAAGTGGAATGAGGGTCTTTTCCGTCTTTATAGGGCGTATTGGGATGATTGAAATAATGGGCGACGGCCGCCTTGGTTTCTTCGTCGCTGCCCATCAACCACATCACGAGAAAGAAACACATCATCGCTGTCACGAAGTCAGCGTACGCGACTTTCCAGGCGCCACCATGATGACCATGCCCTCCGCCGCCTTTTTTCTTCTTGATGATGATTGGCTGCTGCTCACCGGCCATAGTTCTTTACGCCGCCTTCTTCGCCGCGCCCCCGCCCGAGGTCGCCTGGTCAACTTCAGTGAATGTTGGGCGGAATTCCGGCGGAATTGAACGGCGAGCGAATTCAACGCACACCTTGGGTGAGCAGTTCTTCGCATAAGCCAGGAGGCAAACCTTGATGACCTGCAAAAACTTTCCTTCCGCTCCGATATTGCTTTCCATCTTCGCCGCGAGAGGTTGCATGAAACCGTATGAAAGCAAGATCCCGATGAACGTTCCCACGAGAGCGGCCGCAACGCTGTGACCGATGACTTCCTTACCCTGGGTCAATTTACCCATGGTGATCACGACCCCGAGAACCGCGGCGACGATCCCAAGGCCAGGCATCGCATCACCGACTCGAGTCACCGTAGCCGGAGCTTTGTGCTCTTCTTCGTGGGCAGAAGTCATATCGGCATCCATCAGGTCTTCAAGGTCGTAAGGCGACATTGAACCGCTGAGTTGAACTTTCAGGGTGTCGCACAAAAAATCCATGGCGTGATGGTTCTTCAGCACCGATGGGAATTTTTTGAAGATCTCGCTGTTCTCAGGCTTATCGATGTGAGCTTCGATCGACAACGGATTGGCCTTCGCCGTTTTGCAAAGTTCGAAGAGAAGCTGCAAGAGATCCATGTAATCTTTCTGACCCGGACCTCCGCCTTTCAATACACCAACCACCTGGTGCACGATCGTCTTCAACAGCGACATCGGGCTTGAAATGAGCAATGAGCCGGCACCAGCGCCACCGATGATCAAGAGCTCGATCGGTTGGAACAAGACTTCGATGTGGCCTCCTTCTAGAAGGAAGCCTCCGAAGACGCTGATGATGACTACAAGTGCACCCACTATGGCTAGCATCTTATGTTCAAGTCTCTCAAAGTTGCGGTGGTGCCCTTCGTAAAGCAGAAAACTCTCTAGAGGGCATCACCTCCTAGAATTCATCGACTGGAACTGTGGGAAGCTTCAGAGAAATGTTCGAAATAGTGCGATTAGGAATGCGTAAGATTTGCCCGTCCGCAGGAAAGCTCGGGGTAGGCAAAAATTATCCCCTCTCAAACGAACCTTTAGGGGGTTCCCGCAGATCCCAAACAAGGCCGAGTTTCGAGAAGAGCTTTAAGATGTAGTAACTCATGTCGATCTCCCACCAAAAGAAGCCCTGGCGGGTGCTGCTCATATAGTGGTGATGATTATTGTGCCACCCTTCACCCATGGTAATGAGCGCGATCCAAAAGTTGTTTCTGCTATCATCGCTCGTTTGGTAACGACGCTTCCCCCAGACATGGGCAAGCGAGTTCACCGTCATCGTACCGTGCCAAAGAAGGACGGTGCTCATGAAAAAACCCCAATAAAGCCCCCACCAACCTTGCGAAGCAAAAAGCAGTACAGCCATCAAAATCGGTGGAACCAAAAAATACTTATTCAACCAACGCAATTCAGGGTATTTCGCGAAATCCTTGATTTGGTCAAAATGGGTGGTTGTATGTTTTTTGCACAAGATCCAGGTCACGTGCGACCACCAAAAACCGCGTTGAACGGGCGAATGCAAGTCTTCCGGCTTATCAGAATAACGATGGTGATGCCGGTGATTGGCCGCCCACCAAAGAACGCCTTTCTGCACGGTAAGAGTGCCGAGCAAGGCCATGAAGAACTGAAAGAATCGGCCCGTCTTGTAACTTCGATGCGAAAAGTAGCGGTGATAGCCTGCCGTAATTCCAAACATCCCCAGGTAATAAAAACCAACGGCCAACAAGATGCCTTGCCAATTGATGTCGACGAAGAAAATCCCGATAAAGGCTGCTAGGTGGAAAAGCAAAAAAGGTGAAGAACCGATCCAATCAATTCTTTCATCTGTATCACGGGCCTTGCTCTTAAAATGTGGTTGTGAAGCCAATGTGGCAGATGATGAAAGGGGAGATTCAATCGCGGTTGTTTGACGCATCGTATAGGCCTCTAAAGGTTTCGTGTTTATTGTATTAATAGTGGCGCAAATCGATGGGCCGGTCTGTCAAAGTTCGGTAAAAATATCGCTTACAGGCCTTGTCGGCCAACTTATTAGACTAGTTGCCCGGGGTGCAGCTTACGACATCCAGAATGTTCTTAAGATTACGCGCCACATTTGCCGGAAGATCTTCCAGCGGAAATTGATACCCCTCGGTTGTCTGGCCAGGGGATAGGCGATGAGACCGCCGCACGATGGGCTCGAACTCGATGAAAGGTCGAAAATCAACGCGCCCCAGCTGCTGATTTGCGACATAGGTTGTTCGGTCAAAACTAAAAAACTTCACATGCGTCAAAGAGTACATGTCACCGATCATTTCGGGGGTTAAACCGCCCGGGGTTGCATGTCCCCAGCCTTCATAATCGTCGCTGAACAATACGATCACCTTTTGAGCTCCCGGCCTGAAATCCAGGTTCAAATTCTCGGTCGCGCTCTGATTGGGGCTTCCCGCTTCCCAAAGGCATTTGTGGTGAGGACCATAATTGGGAAACACTTGCCCGATCGGAGGAATGAGCAAATGATTTCCATCGAAAAAAGCCAACGCTTCCTGGGGTGTCAAAAACGCCGTAGTACCGGCCTGTCGAGAGCTTGGAAACCCGACCGGGGATTGCAGTGTGTTCCATACTCCGCAACTGCTCCAGCTTTCGTCTCCGGGCGAAGAGACGACCGCCATACGAAGATCATGCGCACCAAACTGATTGGCGCTGGCAAACTCTCGCAAGGCGAAGATCGCCGTTTCCCAATCACCAGTGGGCGAGTCCCAGCGGTCGATCATTGAAGGAGTTCGATCAAAAACCACGACGAGATCGATCTTTTGACCCATGCCGCCTGCAAGATCCGGCTTACCGTCACAGTTATTGTCTAAACCATTGGCACAATTTTCAGCCTGCGGAGGAACATGCGGACCGCCACAAACCCACTCAGCCCTTGTGCCCATCGGGCCATTTGGGAAATGCCTGCATTCCCATCTGCCCTCACTGCAAATCCCGTAAGGAAGCCCGGTCACAGGGTCTCTATTTTCAGCGTCTCCCTCGAAACAAAACTCGCTCTCTTTCCCGTCAAGGATGGGGTCAAGATAACGAAGCTCGTCTGTAAAACCATTGCAGTTGTCGTCTTTGCTATTGCAGCTCTCTGCTCTGGGCCACACTCCGCCCTGGCAGACCATCTGCCCACCTTCGCAGGTCCATCGACCTTCCCTGCATTCTCCCTTGGTTTCGCTGCAAAGAGTGCCTTCTTCGCGGACTTCGCAAGAACTCCATGTGGTTTCGGTGGAGCAGCTTTGTCCGCCGGGCTGATCGGGGTCGCAACTAGGGTCTTTGAGGACGCACGTTTGCACGCCACCGCATTTCTCTTCAGAAACGCATGGGAGGACCGCACCTCTCACGCAATTTTTAGGAAGTTCTGGCGCCTTAAAAAGCTTATCTTCGTCCTTACAACCCGCGAATAAAACGAGAAAAGCGATCACAAAAAAAGATCTACCGAAATACCCCATACTGGAATCGGAACTAACAATATTGACCTTCTGCGTCAATAGCTGAGTAAACTATTCTCTTCAGGGTTCGCACTGATAAACAGGCACGGGAATTTGAGGCTTCTTGCAATGCAAGACTTTCGCTTTTGGCAAACACTCTAAAACGACGCTGTAGTGATCGCATTTCGGTGACTCGCCAGAAACCCCACACTGCATTTTCTGAAATCGCTTCTTCCCCTTCGGGCAAGGCTTGCGATCATCGAGCAAAACCGTCTCGTTGGGATCGTTCATTTCTTTGCCAGGAGCAAGATTGGGATCGGGCTCGCCCGGCGCGAAGCCTTCTTGCGCCCATGAGACAGAACCAAGACTAAGACCGAAGATCAGCGTTGCAACCAATGCTTGTATGCGACTCACTTGAAGCTCCCCTTGTAAAGACGTTCCCTTTCTTTCATTCCTACTGACCTCTCATAATTCCGGCAAGCGCTTTCCAAATTCAAAAATCTTTGTCATCCTGTTTGGATCGGCTTCTGGTTCATTTTGACGCAAGGGGTGTTTGATGTCGCTCAAAGAAGATGCTCTCAATTATCACTCGCGCGGACGCAAGGGAAAGATCGAAGTCATTCCCACAAAGCCCGTGGCGACCCAACAAGACCTCTCGCTTGCTTACACGCCAGGCGTGGCAGAGCCTTGCCGCGCGATCGCAGAAAATGATGAAGCTGTTTACGAATACACGGCCAAAGGAAATCTGGTTGCCGTCATCAGCAATGGCACCGCCGTATTAGGGCTTGGAAACATCGGGCCTCATAGCGCAAAGCCCGTGATGGAAGGCAAAGGCATTCTCTTCAAACAACTTGCAGACATTGATGTCTTTGACATCGAACTCAATGCTCCTTCGGCCGAGGAAGTGATCCAAGTTTGCAAGGCCCTAGAACCCACGTTTGGCGGCATCAACCTTGAAGACATCAAGGCGCCAGAGTGTTTTGTGATTGAAGAGACGTTGAAGAAAAGTTTGAATATCCCGGTTTTTCACGACGACCAGCATGGCACCGCGATCATTTGCGCGGCCGCTTTTTTAAACGCGATCGAACTTACCAAACGCGATATTTCTCAAATAAAAGTCGTTTTTAATGGCGGCGGGGCGGCTGCGATCGCGTGCGCCCAATTGTTCTTGGAAATTGGCGTCAAAAAAGAAAACCTCATTCTTTGTGACACCAAAGGAGTGATCTATTCGGGGCGGCTTGAGGGCATGAACGCTTACAAGGAGCGTTTCGCCGTAGATACCGACAGCCGTTGTTTAGAAGAGGCCTTGGTCGATGCAGATGCATTCATCGGGGTTTCGGTCGCAGGCGCGCTAAGCCCCGAGATGCTCAGGAAAATGGCGCCAGAGCCCATAGTATTTGCGATGGCAAACCCTGATCCCGAGATTTTGCCAGAGGTGGCGCTTCAAATCAGGCCTGACGCCGTAATCGCCACGGGTCGAAGCGACTACCCAAACCAGGTGAACAACGTCTTGGGTTTTCCGTTTTTGTTTCGTGGCGCGCTCGATGTGCGAGCAACGCAGATCAATGAACCGATGAAACTTGCGGCGATGTACGCCTTGGCAGAACTTGCAAAGCAACCCGTGCCAGAAGAAGTTTGCCGCGCTTATGGCGGCGAGAAACTGGTGTTCGGAAAACATTATTTGATTCCGAAACCCATCGACCCGCGCGTGCTGACGTGGGTGACGCCAGCGGTGGCAGAAGCAGCGATGAAAAGCGGGGTCGCACGCAAGCCGATCGCAGACCTCGAGCAATATGCCGCTGATCTTGCAGAGAGACTGCGCGCAAATGCAGCAAACCAATCGCGCCTGCCAAAGAAAACCGCCTCAAGCCCTCATCGAAGCAAAGACGTGGACGAGGTTCTTGTTTTGTAGGATCGTGTGAATGATTGTGATCTACGATTAAACAAATAGTGAAAAAACCACAAAAGTTTACGACCTGCTCTTCCTTGTCATTGCTCCGTTCCGAACGATTTGACTCCAATCCATCCTTAACCTAAATTTCTAGCATGCGATGCCCACAATGCCGCCTTGAAATCCAGATTCTACTTTGACGTGTGACTGTGGATTTGATTTTCATACTAAAAACAGAAGAAACCAAACAAAGGCGATAGGCAACACTTACAGCGCAGGGGTGCTGTTCTTACTCGTAGTTGCTTTTACGATTGTATTTATCCTGTCGAAGAATTGGTGGTTGTACCCCTATATTTTAGCAGACCCTTTGTCTTGGGTTAAACCACTGCTGAGCTTATTTTGGCAGGATCTCCAAATTTAATAAACTAAACTTTGTTCGAAAGCAGGTTGAGATTTGAGTTTCAGACTCAGCTCTCACAAATCACACGAACCCGAGGCGCAAATCGACGTTTTTATAAATAAAAAGATCGATTCAATTCGCTTGTACTTTAGATATCTAAATACTATAATTTAGATATAAAGGAT
>JBFMCE010000052.1:0-29330 GCA_040754655.1 Bdellovibrionota bacterium
TCATTCGCGCATTATTTTTCGACCCTGAGGGATCTTTTCCGGAAAAGAGGCCTGCAATTCACGCAAGAGCTTTATTACCCGGCTTTGACTCAACCGCTTATCGAGTTTTTTGAGCGGCATTTCGGCAAAGACGTTGTCGGGGAAGTGCTTTCAGAGCTTCAAATGCGCAGCAATGAAGATGCTCTCTCGGTGCAGCCGTACCGCGAAATTTTCACGACCCTTCAGCATCTTTTTGAAAACAATAAGCGGGTCGCTGTCTGGACTAACCGAGACCTGATTTCAGCGAAGTTGATCTTAAATCAAACTGGCTTGTCGCGGCTTATAGAGCACTGTATTAGCGGCACTTGCCTTCCACGAAAACCTAACCCCGAGGCCCTCAGGCAGATCGCTCGGAGATTCGGGGTGGAAACGCAGGCGCTCACCATGGTCGGAGACCATGAGCACGACGTCGAGGCGGCGAAAAGCGTTGGCGCAATGGCGGTGAGGGCGAGTTGGCATTCGTATTGGGAAATCGGCAAATGTCAGAAGGCTGACCTGCAGTTTTACAAAGCCTCTGATTTTTATTCTTGGGTCCAGAGCTTGCCATAGAATAGGCTGACCTGCTAGGCAAAGCCTCATCTCGGAACATTAGACAGGCTACACCGGCTCCATGGCATCGTTAGGTTCTTAAAGATCTTACCCATTATGAAAAGAACGCGATTCTGCCGCCCAGACCTCAAGCGGCATCAGAAAGGAGAAATGCTTACAAGGATCGCGACATATCGTTTTTACCTCAAGTCGTACTGCTTGACATCAAGCTAGTGCTCAATGAAGCCGCTTTACCATGAACCCGGTTTCGAAAGCACATCGCGGACCTTAGCGAGGAATTCATCGATCGCAAAAGGTTTTTGAAGAAAATGGGCTTTGCCGTTTGAGAGGTCTTCGTGATCAAGTTCCTCATCTGTGTATCCTGAGATGAAAAGAACCTTAAGCGCCGGATGCCTCTTCCTCACTTCTCTTGCGAGCTCAGGTCCACTCGTGTTCGGCATGATTACGTCGCTGATCAGGAGCTCAAAGCCTTCTTTATCCTCCGCTATGTGCTTGATTGCTTCCTGAGGGGATCTGGGAGTCGTCACCCTGTAGCCCTGCCTTTGAAGCACTTGTGAAAGCGCTGTTCGCACGTCTTCTTGGTCTTCGACGAGCAAAATCTTGCTCTGTCTCTGTTCGCGCGCCGCTTTCGTGTGCACGAAGCGCCGCTCATCTTTTTCCAGGGGCTCAGGGGGCAAATCCACTATCGGAAAATAAATATCAAACGCCGTGCCTGCGCCCAGAGAACTTGAGACGGTGATATGACCATGGCTCTGAGCAACGATTCCATAGACAGTTGAAAGTCCAAGCCCGGTTCCCTTGTCAGGCGCCTTCGTAGTGAAAAAGGGTTCGAAAATGCGTTTTTGCGTTTCAGGATCCATCCCGCATCCGTTATCGGTCAAAGAAAATTTGACGTATGCGCCAGGCGTCAGCGCCCCCGCCAAATCTGAGTTTGAATCCACCTCGACGTTCGCGGTTTCAATGCTTAGGTTCCCACCTTTTGGCATCGCATCTCGAGAGTTAACCGCGAGATTCATGATTACCTGCTCGATCTGACCGGGATCGATTCGAATCGATCTGAGATCCGGATCCAGCTTCGTGATCAGTTCGATATCTTCACCGATGAACCTTTGCAACATCGTGGCAAGATTTTCGGTCACCTTGTTGAGGTTCAAAACCTTGGGTTGCAGCGCTTGTTTCCTACTGAAGGCGAGCAACTGCCGGGTGAGGGTCGCAGCTCGGCTGCCGGCGCCCCGGATTTCCGCGATGGTGGAAAAAAAGGGAGATGATTTCGGGATCTCGTTCAATACCGAGTCGCAGTGCAGGATGATCACGGTCAGGACGTTGTTGAAATCGTGCGCGATCCCCCCCGCAAGACGGCCTATCGCCTCCATTTTCTGTGACTGCCTGAGTTGCTCCTCTTGGTCTTTGAGTTTCGACCGGTTTTTGGCCTCGCGTAGTTCACGCTCTACGGTGGGGCCCAAGCGAAGCAAGTTCCCCTTGATGAGATAGTCATTCGCACCCGCTCTCATCGCTTCGACGGCGGTCTCCTCGCCCACGGTTCCTGAGACAATGAGAAATGGAAGGTCGAACCTGCGTCGCTTTGCGATCGCAAGGGCGGTAACGCCGTCAAAGCCAGGCAAGCTGTAATCGCTGATGACGATGTCCCATTGTTTTGACGTCAGTGCGGCTTCAAACGACTCGGCAGTATCTACCCTTTCATGAAACACTTTGTAACCATTTCGTTCTAAGGCCCTGATCACAAGAAGAGCATCGTCTTCGGAATCTTCCACCAACAATACGCGTATCGCGTTCATTCGCTTCGCCCTTCAATATGTAAAAACGCTTTTTTGACAAGGTGTTCGATATCAAAAGGTTTCGTAAACACCTCACATGCGCCTAGTTTTTTGAGGTAGCTCTCTCCCTTTTCTAGAAGAGCTGTCATAATGATAACGGGGGGAACACTCGTTTGAGCAGCCTTGAGACGACGAAGGCGCCTCAGAAGTTGAATGCCGGTGCCTTCCGGCATACGGATATCAGAAATGATGAGGTCAATTTTTTTGGTTTTTACAAGCTCGAAGGCTTCGTTTCCGCTTTTGACCGCCAGAACCTCGCAGCCCATCCTGGTGAGCCTCGCCTTCAAAGCTTCTCTGATTTCGTCGCGGTCTTCAGCGATCAAGATAGTCCGTTTCATGAATTGTCGTAAAATCTCTTTCGTTTAATGAAAACATAATTTATGCTAATTATACATAATTATGAAAAGATCGGTAACGTTTTCAAAAGAAGAATTTCATGAACTGGGCAATCTGCTGATGAACATTTACACGATCTTGGAGAGCATTTCAGACCGCCTCACCGCCAACCTCGACGTAAACGCGAAAGAACTCGCCTCTCAAGTTAACAACGCCTTGGACAAACTAGATGAGGCATCGGCCCTTTTGAAACGGACTCCAAAAGACCATGCAAAATCTGCCGACGAAGAATGATCGAATAAGTTTTAAGAACACGCTAAGATGAGGATACCCCAATGAGAGTACTGCTCGTTGAAGCTCACGAAGATGTTCTGGATCTCCTCGCCCTGCACCTTGAGCTTGAACAGCAGCTCGAGGTGATTTGCTCCCGTGGTTACGAAGAGGCAAAAAAGCTCATCAGCCTGCATAAGTTCGATTGCGTGATCTCAGGTCGCACTTTACCTGACGGAACCGCAACCCAACTGTTCTCAGACCTAAAGAAACTTTCTCCCGTTCCTCCATTCATCGTCTGCAGCAGCTTGGCGTCGGATCAGGATTCAGAATTCAAAGATCCGGCGGTCTACGCGTACATTGAGAAGCCTTGGGTGTTGAACCAGCTTTTGAAAAGCATAAGCGCCTTAAAGGAAAAACTAGGCCAAGCACCGGTCAAGGACTTCGACCCCCAGCAAGACTTTTGCCGGATCAGCACGCGGACGTTGCTCAAGTTTGGCATGACTTGTTCGGATGTTTACATAAAACTCTCAGACAGCCGATACGTCAAAGTCCTCAGGCACGATGACGTCTTTGACTCAACCGACTTCTTGAGGTTTCAGAAGAAAAACACAGACTACTTGTATCTCAAAAGAGCCGACGCCATGAGGTTCATTTCAAAAACGTCGGAATACGTCTCTAAGCTTGCTGAACTTCAATACATCCCATTGACAGGGGCGTTTCAAGCCTCGGAAGAAACGCTTGAGCTCATTTCGAGCACAAACCAACAACTTGGCGTCACCGCTGAAACCCAGCAGCTGATAAACTCGACGGTCTCACTCGTACTGTCGAGCCTGAAAACGAATCCTAAATTGAGCGAAGTCTTTGAGCGCATGATCGAAGGCCAAGAGCACTACATATCAACGCATAGCGTGGCCTTGGCCTACTTGGCCTGCAGCACGGCTTCGCTCTTGGGTTGGGTTTCAAATACAACTTTCTATAAACTTTCGCTGGCCGCGCTTATACATGACATTACGCTTAGCGACTCTGAGTTAGCCAAGATCGATTCCGTCATTGAACTAGGCCTGCAACGCACCCACCTGAATGACGCAATGGTCGCTGAGGTGCTTGACCACCCCGAAAAAGCGGCCGATCTCGCTTCTCGTATAGCCGGGGCGCCAGAGGAAGCGGCGCTTATCATCAGACAACACCATGAGCGGCCTAACGGAAGCGGGTTTCCGGGCCGACTTACGGAAACAGAGATCGACCCTCTCTCGTGCGTATTCATCATCTCGCATGAACTCCTGAGCTTTAAGACCAAATTCGGCAATACGCGCGACCTCTCTTCATTCATAAATGAGGTCAGCGATGAATACTCTAAAGGGAATTTTAGGAAAATAATCAAAGCAATCGCTGACGCCGTGATCTAAGCTTTCATCAGAGGCTTTTTTATCCTAAAACACTCTCAATGAAGCGATACGCTTACCTTCTCACAACGCTCTGTTGTTTCCTGATTCTCTTTCTTCGGGGCCACGAACGCCTCGGAGAATACGCGCATCTTTGGGCCGAAGACGGTCGGATATTCCTAGCTGACGCTTTTCTTTCTCCATTGAACACGCTGTTTCAAAGCTACGGAGGTTATTTCCACCTTGTCCCTAGAATAGTGGCGGTCCTGGCGGCGCAGTTTGTTCCGGTTGCGCTCATCCCCTCGTTCATAGCTTTGTTCTGTTTCGTAGTTTTCGCGCTGATTTCAGCCACTCTTATAAAAACCCAATATGCCTGGCTCATTCCATCGCCGCACGCGCGATTTATCGCAGCCATTTTGGTGACGCTAGCTCCGGGCCTGCACGAGATCCTCGGAAATCTCGCGAACCTGCACATTCTTCTGTTCTGGTGGCTGGCGCTGTTAGCCCTGAAAGACCCTAAAGAGCCCATTTCAAAGACTGAAACCTTGATCGCGGCCCTCTCGATCGCTAGCGAGGGCAGCTCGGTCTTATTGTTGCCGTTGTTCCTCTACAGAATTTTTCTAAGACGCGGAAAGAACCAATCCCTGCATCGGTCGGCAGGGCCTGAACTGATCGTGTGCGCCATCACGGCGGCCTTTACGGTTTTTAATCTCATGTATCGAAATCCGGGGCCGGAAAAGCACTCATACGCGTTTGCCGAGACTGCACAAACCCTCATCGCCACCACGGTAGGACAGCACCTGGTGCAGCCGCTGCTCGGGTATCGCGCTTATGAAAACGTCATGAGGTTTGGTTATCCTTATCTCGCTTTGTCGGTTGGTTTGTTCTTTGGCCTTTTCGCTGTCTCACAAATCCGAAGAAAGCTGCCGCGCCGCCTGCTGCGGCTTTTCATTCTTTTTGAGGCCATCGTCTTCTGCCAGATGGTTCTTACTTGGATTGTGCGTCCCGGATCGATCTACTATTTTTTTGCGAATGGAAATACGATTTGGTCGCACCGTTACAGCTTCTTAAGACCCGCAGCCGGAATACTAGTTTGGCTTGCGGCACTAAGCCCAAAAAAAATGACAAGAAACCCGAAAACCTGGCTGCCCCTGATTTTTGCCGCTGCTTATTGCATCTCAGTCAAAGGGCACTTTTCTATCCCGGCCTACGGGTATCATTATAAGTGGAAAGAACAAGCCCCGAGCATTGAACGATCTCTAAAGGCGGGACGCAAAGAAAAAGTCGTGGTTCCTATTTATCCGCCTCCATGGACATTCGAACTTCCATACAAATGAAGACCACCGAACTCCCAAATCCACTCTTTCTTGCATTTGGACGCCATTTCCACTTCTCGAAAAGTTGATACGACCCAATCAGGGCAGGTCTTTGGGTTATCTTCGATACGAAGCAGCTTGAAGTTAGCGCTCCTGCGGATGTAGTAATCAAGAGTGTATGGCGAACACTTGACGCAGGCTTGCATCCCCACGAGATCAGAGTCTTTGGCAAAGCGATTCAAAAATAGGCCTAAATCTCGCCAATTCTCTCTTGAACTTACCGTCAACGCCCTAGCCGTCGCGGGGAAAAGGCTTGAGACGATACCCTGCCATTGCCCTGCTTCATTTCGGAGCATCTCGAAACGAGGCTTCAACGAGGCATGCGCAATCAGAATCATGAAAAGAACCCAAGCCATGCCCACTGAAAACGAGTTGAGTCGAATCGAAAGCGCGGGCACTGAACAAAGCAACAAGAGCATCAACAGATAGCGCGTGTAAAGCACCCAACCCGTGGGAACTAAAATATACGCATGCACCACCAGGGCCAAAGCAATGCCTATCCAATAACGGCGCGTGCTCGGCCTGCTCAATGCGACGCCAACCGCGGATGCGACCGTCAAAACGACCCATCCCAAGATATTTTCAGGCGCAAATGCCGTCCAAGCTCTTTTAAGGTATTCCAAGAACTCAAAACTCAGCGCTTTTTGCAAGACGTCGGCCCACAAATTAGATTCAGCACTTTTCACCACGGGAAACCGCGAAGTCTTCACGGCCCAAGCGATGTAACCCAATGAAGGAAGATGAGTCAGCACCGCCAGGGCTGAGGCTTTCCATTGACTCATACCCTTTGCATTCCTTCTCAACCCAATCCAATCAACCGCCAAAACCATGACAACGTAAAGAATTGAGAAGGTATTGGCCTGCAATGCAGCCGTGCACAGCAGCCAAAGTTTAAATCCCGAGAACTTATCGCGGCAATAGCCCCAAAGGAAAAGAAGCACCACCATGGGCACGTAAGCTCGCGCCTCTTGCGCATAAAACAAAAACTCAGGTGAAAGCAGTAGAACCAGCGGAGCCAAGTAGGCCGCAATGCGGTTAAGCCCATGTTCGGCAAAATACTTGGGCAGGACCAAGATAAAAGCAAACGCGCACAGGGCTACGGGAAACCGAAACGTGAACTCACGCGCGCCCAAAAGAAGCTTGGATAGCCAGACCATCAAATAAACAAGCGGCATCTGGGCATCGGAATAGCCTAAACCCCATCTGGGATCTGACATGACGACCGTGGCGACCTCATCAATCCACATGGAAGAGTCATTCAAAGTAGAGAATAACAGCAAACTTGAAACAAAAACCAGGCCGAGCTTCAAAAACGCTTCTCGAGAACTTTGATTCAGAGTCATGCAGACGAGAATAGATCCATCTGGTTCATTACGTCAAAGCCAGAAAGGGCGCCTTCGAACTTGCGCAAACGCGACCGCCCAGATATTTGATTGCAACGGTTATGAGTGCATGGCTAAATTTATTCGTCGCAGGCGCATTTGAAATTTGCTTCACCACGATGATGAAGCTTTCCCAGGGATTTACGAAGATCCCCTACACGATTGGGTTTGCGATCTGCGGGATCTGCAGCTTTTACTTCCTGAATCGCGCTATCGTTGCGGCCATTCCTCTAGGCACTGGTTACGCCGTTTGGACAGGCATCGGGGCTTTTGGGACCGCGATCGTGGGAATGCTGTTCTTCAAAGATCCGGTCACTCCTTGGCGAGTGTTTTTCCTGCTGACTTTGATCGCCTCAATCGTAGGCCTAAAACTCGTCTCGCCCGCGGATTGAGGGCCTTCTTGTCAATCTCGCCTTCTTCGCCAAAGCTCGAAAGTCTCGCAATGATACTTGTAAGCGGTATCAAGGATAAGCCCAATTCCAAGAGCAAGCATGGACAAGATGCCAAGCGCTGCCGCGAGAATCGCAAGCGGCACATGGTCCACGAATTTCTTTTCGTAATAATCCAAGATGGGAAAAGACCCGGCGATCAATGATAAAACCGCGAAAACAATACTCACGGCCCCAAAAAACACGAGAGGCTTGTAGTCTTTGAAGATCACCGAAATTGCCTTAAGGATGAGAAGCCCGTCCGCATAGGTGCTGAGTTTCGAAAAACTCCCCTCGGGACGTTTTCCGTAATTGATTTGAACCTCTTTGAACGAAAACCCTTTGGTAGCAGTCTGCAAGGTAAGTTCCGTTTCGACTTCAAACCCCTCAGCCATGAGAGGAACGGTCTTGACCATTCGCCTTGAAAATACCCGATACCCTGACAAAACATCCGTGACATTGATTCGGAACAGAAACGAAATCATGCCTGTGATCAAAATATTCCCGATCTTGTGGAACCGCCGAAAAGACCGCGCGTCGTGTTCGATGATACGGGTCCCGACAACCATATCGACGCCCGAAGACACCAGAACACTTACGAGCTCGGGAGCGGCATCGGCGGGGTACGTGCTATCTCCGTCGACCATGATGTAAACATCAGCTTCAACCGTGCTGAACATGTGGCGCACCACATTTCCTTTGCCTTGGCGCGGAGAATGAACCACCATGGCCCCTGCCTGTTTGGCGATGCTCACGGTCTTGTCTTTAGAATTATTATCGAAAACATAAACCGTGGCGCCTGGAAGAGCGCGTTTAAAATCTTGGACCACCTGGCCCACGGTAAGTTCTTCGTTGTAGCAAGGAACCAAAACGGCAATCCTTGAATAGTCTAGCTTCGCGTTCTGCATTGTGCCTTAGTTTGCGCCAAGCCGACCCTATTTATCAAGTACAACTTTTGTGTGCTTGCTAAAGAAAGATGAGGGCGATTATATGAAAAACGATGCGACAAGCCCTCACTTCCCATGACCTTCCCAAGAAAGCGGCATTAGCTCTCGCAACCGTTGCAGCGGTGTATGGGCTTGTCGTCTGTGCACCGGGGTTTCGACCCAAACACGTGCGCGACATTCTTGCTGGTCTCATGAACATGCGCGGGCTCGGCGTGCTGGCGTACTTCGGTATCGCAGGTTTGTTGCTTCCGGCGGCAGACCGGTTGCGACGCTTCGGTTTTTCGTCAACGATTTTAGGATCGCTTTTCATCTTGTTCTCGATCTTGCTTTACGCCGATTTAACTTTGGTGGTCTTTCGCCCAGCTCCGGCGATCGCCGAATGGGTTCTTCGTTCGTTTTACGCGAGCATCGCTATTTGGGGATTTTCAAACACAAACGCGGTCAAGAACGTTGGACGATTGTATGGCGGCGGCGCCCGAACCTTCTTTGGATGGTTGAGAGGCTGGTGGTCAAAGGCTTTCGTCGCCCTCGTTCTTTTCTTTTTCATTCGGCAACAGATGCACCTTTATTTGACCCGCGGCATCCCGTTCACGCCCTCTGGCGACGAGTTGGCTTGGTGGTTTCCGATGGCCACTCGCACACTCAATGAAGGGCTGGTCGAAACCATTCGCACAGTCCACTACACTCCTGGCGTAGGTTGGCTCATCGCCTTGCCTGCGCGCATTCTTGGCGTTCATGACACCGAGTGGTTGTTCGCTTATCCTTTGTTCATTTTTTTCGCCTACTTCATGCTTCTCATCGAGCTTTCGAAAACGCCATCGGCTCTTTTCATCGGCATCTGTCTTTGGTTTTACGTGTTTTTATGTTCAAGGGACCTTCACCACACCTACGGCGCATCGCTCTACGGGGAATCGCTTTCGGCGCTGCTTCTCGCTTTGTTCCTGGTTTTCTTATGGAACCTGATCGGCGGCCCTTCGACGAAGAAGCAACCCTCTCGAACCGCATTCATGGGCTTTGGCCTCTTTCTCAATTTCTGCCTGCTCTCAAAACCCCCGATTTCCGTCTTGGGGCATCTTTTTATTTACGGATTTACGCTCTATCTGATCGCAGGCAAGGCAAGACTCAAACAGAAGTTGGCCTCTGCAACGGCTTTTATCGTGCCTGCGCTATGCGGATTTAAGTTTTGGGGCTTTTTGCTCTTGAGCATCAATGGAAGACGTTCGGAGCATTCGGTAAGCATAGAAGCCTTTAGACAAAGCGGGATTGATATTTGGCTTGGAATAGGGATTCTAAAAGGATTGTTCAACTGGGGAGCGCCGCAATTCGCGTATAACACGGGACTCGTGCTTGCACTTTGCATCGCGGTTCTTTGCAAGGCCCAGAGATTCTTGTGGGTCTCTGCCACCACTCTTTTCATCTACTGGGGTTTTGTGGTCGGCCTGTATTCTACCATCTGGCAACAGATTGAAACAGGCAGCGCGGGCAGGTACATGTCTCATGCAGCAATCGCGCTCATCCTTGTGCTGCCTTTTTTTCTCAATCCGCGGAAGGACGCACTCGGCAATGACAAAGCCTTTGGTCGGGATACGTGAGACACGAGAACCTCTCCCATGGCAGTTCGGGAAAATGCTCTTTGAGCTTCCTGCACTCGATCAATAAAAAATCCGCATTCCGAGGAAACCTCAATTTTTTGAGGTCTATATCGATTTTTCGCCCCAAAGGATCGAAGTTCCCCTGCTTCGAAATATAATAAGGCGAGAACTCTTTGGTGTAGCGCTCGACCTGCCCTGCCACGTATCCACCGGCGTCAGCCGCCATGGTTTGAGCATTCGCACCGATCACGAACAAGGCGGATCGGTCAGGCACGCGACGATAGTATTCGCGCCATTCGTTGAATGAATAATTCTCTTTGGCAGGGCTAGAATGTTTCATAGTCAAAGCCCTGTGAGAAACCCTCTCTAAAGCCACGATAAACAATCCTGCGCCTATCAGCACGCACAAGGGCTTCGTCGGCGCCCCATATAAACTTTTTATATTTATACTGCGAAAAGCCTCTGCGACGACGATCAAGACAAGGATAAGCGCCGCCGTCACCAACGTCGCCTGATAAACGGCGTGACTGTAATTGAATGGAAAGTTGCGGGCCGCCGCCTCATAAAAAAGCACGAACGGAGTACCAACGATCATCGCAAAAAGATAAAGAAACTGCAGAGCCCGCGACCATCGCCTCGCGTACAAATGCGCGATCGCGCCTAAGGCCAGTAACGCCCACAGTCCCACAAGCCCGCCATTCAGCCAAAACCACGGGAACGGCAGGCTTTCTGAAATTCTGCTGACGAACAATGAAAGCGGGGCCGCAAGAAGACGTTCCAATGGATCAATTTGATGCCAGGGGCTTGGCACGAAGATCCAATGTTTGACCTGCACTTTATAGATCGTGAAGGGCAAGAACCCCAAAATCAATAAAGCGAAGTACTCAAAAGGCCTCACGTTTTTCGTGAAGCGGCCTTTCTTAAGATCACGTCGTGCCTTGATGCCGAGACAGACGAGCGCATAAACCAATACGATATAACCCACGGGAACCAGCATCATGTGAAAACAAATACCCAAAGCCACTACCAAGGAAAGAACGGCAAAGCTGGGCCTCACCTTCTCAGAGTCTTTAAAAGCCTCTTCAAAGAGCGGCAATATCAGATAAGTCGCTAGCGTCAAAAAGAACGTGAGCCAGATGTAAAACCGCACTTCAGTCGCGTACGTGAATACCATCGGGGAGCAGAGCAAGCAGAGAGCCGCGAACAGAGAGAGCAGGCCTGACCTTGTCCATCGAAAAACGCCGACGAAACTTGCGATGATTGAAAAGGCGAATACGAGGATATAGGGGAGCCGCCAATAGAGAGACTCGGAAGTTTCTTTCAGCCAATGCAAGATGCCGCTGCGGTAATAAAGGCGCAAAACCAGGTTGTCGCCGGGAGGATTGGCGTTGTACTGGCCGATTTGCCAAAGAAAGTCCTTATCGCCTTTCCAAACGCGAAACGCAGGCGCCATGGTGTCGGACTCATCTCCCCAAATCGTAAGCCGATTGGCGAGCCAGGACTGAAAAACCAAAGCCACTGCCAAAGCAAACGCCAAGAGCAGCAAATAGAAAACCAGTAGACGTCTGCCCCCGGCCAGTTTATCCGGGCCCGATTCGCTCATGGATGATCTCTGCTTGGTTGCCATGAAGGTCCTCTATAAAGTGGGAGCTGTTTTCGCCTTCTTTTGCTCTTCCTTTTTCACCCGCCGTTTCGCCTGGTCAAGCGAGTCGCGACTTCGTGATTGGGCGTCGAGAATCGCATCAAGGGGCTCAAGAGCCCTATCAATCACGATGAGCCGCGAGTAATAAAGCTGCATCGCTATGCTTTCATGGCGCTCTCCGTCCATGAGCTTTTGTAGATATTGACGCAATTTTCTCAGAGCGAGTACTCCTTTTTTATCTTTGTGCTCGATTCGGGGCAACAACCAGCTTCCGTCGTCTCCGCTGCGCACGAAATAAATCTGTGAGTTCTCGCCAAAGATCGTCTTGATCTCGCTATACATGCGCTTGAACAACGAGTTCAGGGCAGCCGTGGTGTGACGATACACCCGTGGCAAGGATTCAAAGTGAGCGCCTTCCTCGATCCATTTGTCGCGATACCATTTGGCGGTGAAACTGAAATTACGCATGTCGGTCGACAACACGTAGCCCGCGTTGGAGGCCACTTGATACAACACCTGCTGTTCAACATCCCAACTCGCATGGATGCTATTCAACGGATCGGCAAGCCGTGATTTGATGAAGGCTTGCATGGTTTCTGGAAAGCCCTGTTCAACGCCGGGGAGGGGGTGGAAGTCCGCGACTTGAAGATCCGCATTGTAGCGTCTCATCTTTGGAAATAAATTCGCTATCTCAGCCTCAGAAAAACCGTGCTCCTTGAACCACTGGGCGAGCAGTTTTTCTTCCGCCTGCCCGCGGTCGAGGTATTGGTGCATCTTCTTAAGGAATAAATCCCAGTCAGTGACCTTCTTTCCCAGTTCGGTCCAGAGTTCGAGGCGCCTGTGGATCGCCTCGTTTCGCCACTCCTCTAAAGAAAGATAACGGTTATGTGACGCACTTGCTCGCACCAGCGCGACCCGCGCGTGCGCGTCGACCGGGGTGTCTCCGGCCGCGTGATAAATATTCGTATCCATCCACACCTTCCAAGGAAAGGCGTGGATGGTTTCAGATAGCCGAGCAACAGCCTTTTCTTTAACGGGATTCAATACCCTTTGCCTGAACGCAACCGCATCAAGATCACTGACGACATAATTATTTTTGTACGAGTCTTCGTTGTAAAGCAACTCACCAAGGCCTGGTTCCTTTTGAAGATGGTCGAATAGAATCTCTTCATACACTCTCAGAAAAACCTCGGTGCCCGCCATTTTAAAGCTCTTTGAATGCCGGTTTCGATCTCTTTGCCCAGTCTTGTGGATGATATGGACCCTTTTGCCGTGCAAAGCACCAGTGGGACTTATATAAGCCTTCAGGTTTTCTACTTTTTTGAGAAACCGTTGGTAGAGCTGTTCCAGCGCGGCGGAATCGCGAATGGCAGATTCTCGCAGGTGGCCCAGAGCAGGTTTAAGCGCTCTCTCACACGCCAGACTAGCAGAGGGATCTGGTGGTTGAGAGTCGGAAGCCTCCGAAACATGCACCACCAGTGCCACCTGCAGCGCCGTGGCTAAAAGTGCAAAAAGAGACAAACGCGGCTGATGATTTCGAAGACATCGAAGCCAAAGCATGGACGGGACTGTATAATAACTAACTAATTTAATCAATCAAACGACCTATTGAAAAATCATTTAATTTCAGCAACTTACAAACAAACAATACTATTAAATTGAGCTCCACGTGTCAGAAAATCCGATGTTTTAAATATAAAATCATCCTCGTTTCAGGTATAAGCCCCTCTATGGCTTCTACCCAATCTTCTCAAACACTCTGCGATTTCTGTCGGTTGCCCCAAGCTCAGTACGCCTGCGGTCCGTGCTCGGCATCGCTTTGCCGGAAATGCGCCGTCACACTTGAAGGTTCAACGTTTGAATTCACCGAGGAACTCCCGGAAGAACTCAGCCACTCGATATACTGTGCGGCTTGTTATGACAACATCGTTGAACCCGCCAAAGAGGATTACGAGAAGACCTTGGCCGAAGCCAAGGAAATGCCATTCTGGCCCAAGACCTACCGTGGTTCGATTCCGGTGGTTCGTAAGGGGCAGACCGAACTTCGGGTTGAACAAGCGAGGGACCGCAGTGAAGTGCTGCTTAAGCTCGCGTTCAAGGCAGTGCGACAAGGGTTTAGCGGCCTGATGTACGGCGAGCTGGTCGGCAAGAAAGTTCGAAACGAAGGCTACCAAAAAACGGAGTGGCGTGGGAATGCGCTGCCTGTGCATATCGATCGCACCAGGCTGCGTGAGGACGAGTGAAAAACCTGCTCTAATGCTCTTCCCAAAATCCCCTGCTCTTCAAGAACACGAAGACGCCCAAGATCGAAAGCGCCATCGTCCCTAACGCCACTAAAAAGAGCCACGGCTTATCAAAGGGAATGACGGCGAAGTTCATTCCCCAAAAAGACGTCCAGAAGGTAAGCGGAACTGACACGCTGGCGAGCAGCGTGAGTTTCTTGATTTGATCGTTGGTTCTTCGCGCCGTCACGCCCCAATACATGTCCATCGTGTTGGCGATCTGAACCCTATGAAAAACCAAAGCCTGATACACCCGCTGGCAATGATCCCAGAGATCGCGCAACCGCCATCTCAAGTCATCGCGAGGGTTCAAAAACTGCTGCAATTGGCCTACGACTGCCGCCAGGTAAGACAAGGCGTACTCAGCGCGCGCCAACTGTCGTTTAAGCTTTAACAAATTATGCAAGTCACCTTGTTTGTGGTGAAGCATGTTCTCTTCAAACTCGTCGATTGCACCGAACAATGGGAGAACATTCTTGGCTGAAAGGTCTAGCGTCCGGTCTAACGCCTGATAGAGCAAGTGCGCCGAGTCGCGGTGATGCGAGCCCAGTTGGAGGAACGCGTGCCAACTAGAACCATTGGGAGCCGGCGCGTTCGTGACGAGCAAGATGGTCTTCGGGAAAACAACGAACTCAAGCTCATAGACCTCGCCGTGTATGAAAGCGAACCAAACAAGAAACTGGTGCTTCTCGAAATCCTCAAACTTCGCGCGTTGGTTGTGATTCACGCAATCTTCGACCGCAAGAGGGTGTATTCCCAGCTCGGCGGCAAGTTTCTCGAGGCTTGCGCGATCCGTTGAGAGCAATTCTATCCATTGAACTTCCGACTCGACCATACGCTTATAATACCTGCATCTCACTTCGTTAGGCCAACAGATTTAGAAGCGAAACCCCGGGTGGCCTGCTTCTTGCTGCCGATTACCGCCAAACACCACACAGGAGGAAGTAATATGAATCTCAGACGAACCCTTGCATCATGTGCATTGCTAGGCGTCCTCGCGATAGCCACGAGCTGCACCGACCAAACGAATCGTGAAATGGATAACAACAATGCAGCGCCTACGCAGAATCGGTCGGGTGAAATGCGGGAGGATGACGCAAATCGCCAACCTCAATCAGCTCCTCGAGACGATGCAAACGATCTGAATCAGGACGGCGCTGGCAACAGCGGTTCGAACTCAGTTCCTTCAGAATCCACCGGTCAATAAAAAGCCATAAGGCCATCAATAAGGAGAAAAACATGAAACTTAAACTATTCATTGCTGTAGCTACGCTCAGTCTTTCCGCCGCCGCTTTTGCTGAAAACACACAGAGCCAAGGTTCTGCGGGAACGACATCGGATATGAATACCTCCGCCAATGGGGCGATGAGTCCAGATCGCAACATGGGTTCAACCGACAACACCCAGATGGGCGCTGAATCCCGCACCCCTGCCGCGGAAGACAGCAAGAAACTGACTGATCTTTCGCCCAAGGAAGTGTGCAACCGCCTGGTTCAGATGCACAGCTCTGCAAGCTCAAACATGCAAGGCGTGGATCAACTCGTCCTTCAGGAAAAAGACCGTATGATGAATAAGAGCTGGCTCAAACAAGAAATCAGCCAGACGGAATGCAGCGACGAGAAGATCGCCGGCGATCACGCTTTCGTACTTGCAAAGAGCGATCAACGCGAAAGACTCATTCCATTCGTAAAACAAAATGGAGTCTGGAAGATGGATGCTCAGGCTTACAAGACCTTGTATCGCATGGAGCAACGCACTCCTGCTAGCAAGTAAGCAAGCGCCGAGGTTTGTGACCTTGACTCAAGAGGGGCCGCGGCTATGGCTGCGGTCCCTCTTTTTTGCATGAAGTAACCTTACTTCGTTAAGCAGGGTTAAAAGGCGGAAACAAGGGTGAGCTGCGCCGTAAAAGACAGCACCTCGCCTGTCTGGGTGTTCCAAGACTGAGCCACTTGGGCGACCAGCGGGCCTGCAACTTGCTTTGTAGCGGTAGCGCCCAATTCTTTTTTCCTGGTCGTATAACCCGTGTTCAGAGCCAGCCCTAGATCATCGAACCTGCGTCCGACGACCACAACCAATGGATCCCTATTCGTATCGCGATTCATCTTGGCGAGGCTCGCGAATTTGGCGGGCGGAAGGACGTAATATGACGTAGAGATGTCAATGACTGAAGAATGCATGCTCGCAAGGATAGTGGCATTCTGAACGTCGAGCCGAGTTCTTAGACTGAGCCCATTTCTATTGTAATCGACTCCATCGCTTGTAAACGCATCCAAGAACCGAATGGTCTTCGTGAGAAAATGCGTCTGGTCAGGCTCGGTCTCGACTTGAACTTCCGCGCGAATGACCTCAGCTCGATGCTGAGCGACGCCAGAGCTGTTTTGGCGCGCCTCTTGCCTGGCGAGATCTTGACGCTGCCTGTGTTCACGTTGATCGCGATAATACTCGCGAGAACGCTTTACCAGGGTCCTGACGTGAAACCGCACCAAAGATTTGACATACCATAGGCCGATGTCTCGCTTGGATCGCTCGTAATTCAGGATGTCGCTTGGTGTTTCGAGCTGATACTTCCTCTTTTCGCCATACTCGCGCTCGATGCTTTGAAGCCTGAAGGCGGCTTCCTCTGTCGGACCATTCTTAAATATTTTGAATTTATCAGGTTGGGTAACTTGAGGAGTTTCAATGATGAACTCCTGGGTCGAACCATAACGCGGAGCCATGGGCGCGAGCTCTTCCAACGAAAGGCGTGAGGCGCCGAACGCCCCGTTTGAATGTAACACGCCTACGCTGAGCAACATCGCGATAAGGGGCCACATGCTCGTTCCCTCCCCTGGGAACAAGTGCACGTGCCATACCAGCTCGTTTCACGAACGGACTACATGGTTTGGAAAATCACGATTCAGTACAAGTCGTAACGCAACAGACGGCATTCGATCGGTCCATTAAACAAAATATGTCTACGCGCGGCCTTCAAACCGACGTGCTTTGCAAGCTCAAGATTGCCCGTGAGCACGAAAGCCTTCCAGTTCTTCATGCGTTGCTTAAAGGCATCACCCATTGTCTTGTAAAGCGCCTGCAAAGATTGCTCTTCCCCGATTCGCTCGCCATAAGGAGGATTCACGATGATCACGCCCGGGCTCTTGCCCACCGGTTGAAGCGCTTCGATCGAACGCCGTTCAAAGTGCACGACACGGCTCAATCCCGCCTGCGCCGCATTCTCAAGCGCCGAAGCGACCATCCTAGCATTGACGTCATACCCAACGATCGGGAAATCGAGCTTCTTCAAGGCCTTCTGCCTCGCTTCTTCAAGGACCTCGCGCCACAACTCCTGGTTGAAGTCTGGCCACCTGAAGAACCCGAATTTCTTCCGATAAAGGCCTGGCGCGATGTTAAGAGCCTTGAGCGCAGCTTCTATCACCAAGGTTCCCGATCCGCACATTGGATCAATAAAAGGGCTCTTCCCGTCCCAACCGCTCATCGCTACCACGGCGGCAGCGAGGTTCTCTTTCAATGGGGCAAGAGCCCCATGAATTCTATAACCTCGCTCATGCAAACTTGGTCCTGAGGCATCAAAGCTCAAGATGCAACGACCCTCCTTCAAATAGGCGTTCACCCGCAAATCAGGGTCCTTCACATCCACGTTGGGACGCGCGCCCTGTTTGAGGCGAAGCTGGTCAACGATGGCATCTTTGATCTTCAGCGCGACAAAATGCGAGTGTGAAAGCCTAGAGTTCGATGGCTTGTCGCCTTCGAGCTCTCTCTCTCTTTTTGATGAAGAGATCGTACAATCAACTGAAAATGTTTTGTCGGAATCGAGGTAATCCTGCCACTTCACGCGACGAACCTGGTCGTAAAGCATCTCCGGGGTTTTCGCTGCAAATTCACGCACCTGCACCAATACCCGGGATGCGCTTCGCAATGACAAGCAAGCCCGGTACAAAAGGCGCTGGTCGCCCTCGAAAGACACTCCCCCTGGCATGACGTGTATTTCATTTGCGCCTAGGCTTCTCAGCTCTTCCGCTGTTATTGGTTCAATTCCCTTTGACGTGGTCGCGAAGTATTGGCTCATCTAAATTTCAAGCTCCGATATTGGCTGGACTGGCTTTTCAAGCCGTTAGCTGTTAAATAATTGCCCCTTATGGATACCAAGGTCGCGTTCATAATGGCAGCCGTAATTTTCGACGGGATAGCTGGTTTATCGGGGGGGGTCCTTCCTACGGCGTTCGTTCGAAAGCACATCACCGCGCTCTTGGCGTTCGCAGCGGGTACGCTCATTGGAGCTTCATTTCTTGAGCTGCTTCCTGGAGCTTTCGCTTCGCAGGTGCCTTACCAACAGATCTTATTGGCCGTGCTCGTGGGATTCGCAGGGTTTTATGTCGTGGAAACCTTCCTCGGGAGCCACGCCGCCGGGCAGTCTGGGCATAAACACAGCGCCATCGGGCCCTTGATCTTGGTTGGCGATGCTTTGCACAACGCAGCCGACGGAATCGCGATCGCCGCCGCCTTCATGGCTGATATCAAAACGGGGATCGCGACCAGCCTTGCCGTGATCGTTCATGAGGTTCCGCAGGAGATCGGTGATTATGCAATTCTGATCTCGCACGGTTATTCCCGGAAAAAAGCCCTGCTTTTGCTCATCATCGTTCAATTTGCCGCTCTTTTCGGAGCGCTCTTTGCCCTTGGCCTGTCTCACATTACGGCAACAATATCGCCGTTCCTCATGGCATTATCGGCCGGAGGCTTCATCTACATCGCGGCGGCCGACCTACTGCCAGAGTTGCAGCGCCGCAAAGACACGAAGCGGCGATTCGTGAAATTCATCAGCTTCTGCGCCGGAGTGGGCATCATCGGCTTGATTAAGCTTTTCTTGCACGACCACTAAGAAGGCCTTCGCCCAATAAATAGGGGCTCGAATCATTTTTTTGAATAAATCTTGCACGATCTGAATCGCGAACTACAACTGGTTCTACGAGGTAAGCGTTATGCGCATCGCACAGATCGCCCCGCTTTTCGAGAGTGTGCCGCCGAAACTGTACGGGGGCACTGAGCGCGTCGTTGACAATCTCACTCGCGGGCTCCTGGCGGAAGGCCACGAAGTCACGGTTTTCTGCAGCGGAGACTCGAAAGTTCCAGGCGAAATCCACGCCGTTCATCCAGAGTCTTTGCGGCTCTCAACGCAAAAAATCCTTGATCCGGTCGCTTATCAATTCAAGGCCTTAGCTGCGGTCGCCGAGAGAGCGCATGAATTCGACGTGATCCACAATCACTATGACTATCTCTTGCTCGCGCTAGAACGCATGTGCTCGACCCCGCTTGTCACCACAATGCACGGCCGCATGGACCTTCCTGATCTTCCCATTGCCTTAGAAGGGTATCGCGACTCGGCTTTGGTGAGCATCAGCAATGCTCAAAGGCGTCCTTTGACTCGCATGAATTGGGTTAAGACGATTCAACACGCGCTCAATGCCAGCGAGTTTCGCTTCTACGAAAAGCCAGGAAGATACCTCGCTTTTTTGGGTCGGTTCTCGCCTGAAAAAGGGGCGCACCTGGCGATCGAAATCGCACTGAAATCAGGTATACCCCTGAAAATGGCGGCAAAGATCGACGAACCTGACCGGGAATATTTTGAAAAGATCTTGCGACCCAAGATTGACGGCAAGTTTATCGAATACGTTGGAGAAATCTCGGAACCGGAGAAGTCTGATTTCCTGGGAAACGCGCTTGCTCTTGCGTTCCCTATCAACTGGCCCGAGCCCTTCGGCCTGGTGATGATCGAAGCGATGGCGTGCGGAACCCCTATTCTCGCACGACCCGTTGGTTCGGTGCCCGAGGTAGTGACTGAGGGCATCACTGGCTTCATACGCGAGAGCGTCAATGAACTTGCCGCCCTTGTTGTCACTCAAATCCCTAGATTGAACCGCAGAAGAATTCGATCTCATGTTGAAAACCGCTATTCGATCGAGCGCATGACGCAGGAGTATCTAGATGTCTATCGAAACCTTGGAAAAAGCAGAGAAGGAGCGATTTCGGAAATCAAACGGTTCGCTCACCATCGACGGAATTTCTTACATTCCGTCAACGGTTCTGCTGACCGAGATACAAAAGGTATCGCTTAAAGACAATCGGCTCTTTGCAGTTCTTGACGCAAAGGGAGAGTCTCCGAGCATTTACAGAAAAGAACTCGGCTACTACTTCCGCGACACGCGTTATCTCACGACCTGGGACTTGACTGTCAATGGCCAGCAACTCATTCACTTGTCCCATAACCTACGAGGTCTCGGAAATTCGTGCGTCTTCACCTTGACTAATCGGGATCTGCCAACGCTTGACGGCAAGTCAAGAATCTTGCGTGACAATCTACTGATGCGGAAGATCGTGACGCTCTATCAAGATACTGTCTTTGAACACATTGAGTTCACCAATTACAGCAAAGAACCGCAGCTCATCGAGATACAGCAGGCGGCTGAGAGCAGCTTCGATGATATCTTTGAAGTCCGGGGATTTTCTCGGCGCACGCGCGGAGAGGTCTTGAACCCCAGTGCAGGAAGATCTTTTCCGGGCGTTGTGCTCGAATACCGCGGGCTTGACGACAAGCTCAGGCGCACTTACATCCAAACCTACTCGGGCACGCCACGCATCGAACTGTACGGGAAAACGGCCGTGCTCACGCATCGAGTATTGCTTCAACCCAAATGCCGGTATGACTTGAAAACGGTGCTCTCATTTGATCAACCTTCCGACGGAAAGCTTGCGGGCGAGAGCTTTCGAGAGATCACGGTCTCTGAGCACAACCATCTCGTGGACTCGACCAATTCTCACGCGTATCTCGGGGAAGCGAACATCGAGTCCGACAATCCCATCTTCGATCGGTGCATCAAGAACGCCAGGTTGGATGTTGAGATGCTCACGACCTTTGATTCGTCAACAGGTCTTGTTTACCCGTACGCCGGGATTCCCTGGTTCTCGGCCCCGTTCGGTCGCGACGGGCTCATTACCGCTTATCAATGCCTGCCTTGGTTCCCCAACCTTGCCGCCGGCGTCCTCGAGTACGCGTTCCGAACGATCGGCACAGCAATAGACGCCTTCACCGACGAAGAACCTGGCAAGATCTTCCACGAAGTTCGCGAAGGCGAGATGGCCAATATGCGGGAGGTACCCTTCATCCCTTACTATGGTTCAGCGGACTCGACTCCGCTGACGCTCATCTTGCTTGGCGAATACATCGCGTGGACGGCGGATTACAAGCGGCTGCGAGAGTGGTGGCCGGCTGCAAAAAAAGCACTCGGTTGGTTAGACGAATGGGGCGATTCTGATGGCGACGGATTCTTAGAATACATCAAAAAATCCGCAACGGGGCTTGATAACCAAGGCTGGAAGGACTCTCACGACTCCGTGATGTATGAAAACGGGGAGCTCGCGCGTCCGCCGATCAAACTCTGCGAGGTGCAAGGTTACGCGTATAGAGCCAAACGAGTCATGGCGCTGCTCGCTCCATTGGCGGGGGAACCCGCTCTGGCGGCTGTGCTTGACCAGCAAGCGCTCAAACTCCGTGAGAGCTTTCAGCGACACTTCTGGGATCCGCAAGAGCGTTACATATACTTGGCGCTTGATGGAAAAAACCGCCCGTGCAAAGTGATGAGTTCAAACCAAGGCCACTGCCTTTGGTCGGGAATCGTGGATCCCTCGCAAAGCGAAAGCATCGCGAACCACTTGATGTCAGCCCGTCTTTTTAGTGGTTACGGCATCAGAACGCTGGCCGCGGATGAACGCGCATTCAACCCGATGTCGTACCACAATGGCAGTGTGTGGCCGCACGACAACAGCATCATCGCCGAAGGACTGCGCATGTATTCCCAGTCGACTCACCTGCAGAGCCTGGGAGACGCGTTGTTCGACGTGGCTGGCGTAAGCGACGATTTCAGGTTGCCCGAGCTCTTTTGCGGTTTCCGGCGGCGAAACCTGGAACCGCCCGTTCCTTACGAAGTGGCTTGCAGACCTCAAGCATGGGCGGCAGGCTCAATTTTTCTCGTGCTCAAGGCGTTATTGGGAATTCAAATGAAGATCGATTTCAACACGGTGGTGTTTAGAAACCCGCTGCTCCCCTCGAGAGTCTCAAGCCTTGAATTGAAAGATCTGCATATCAGGGAGTCAAGCATCCAAGGAGCCGTTTACCGAGGACGCGGGAATGTCTGCCAAGTCGAAATTTTAAACCGAAAGGGACCGCTTGAGGTAATGGTAGCGAAATGATTTTGAGTGCTTCTCAAAAACTCGGTTAAAAGGGACTGCGGCCGGCGTACAAACCCCGCAACGTAATGCATTGGCCGGAACGGCAATCTTCCACTTTTGCGATGCGCGCTTCACGTGGGCAATAGCGCCCGACCGGCACGGTGCGAACTACGATATCTCGTTCTAAACTTGAAGGCAGCTGGTCGCACCCATCGGCTTCCTCGGCTTGAGCGCGATCGTCGGCAAAACGCAACGATTTTGGCTCTAAATGCCACGACCAAGCCGAATTGTGCGCTCCCCCACGACGGACTTTCCCCAACAGAACGCGGTGAGGCGCTTGGCCAGCCGTATACTTCAGCACATGGTCAATGGCTTCGCGGGCTTCAACGACCACTTGAAACTCTTCAGCGCCGTACCGAAAGGTCACCCAAAGTCCCTGTTTTGGCCGCTCAACCGCGTGAGCAGGCGCGCTCATGAAAAGCACTAACTGTAGCGCACCCATGCAAAATGAAATGACTTGAATACAAGCTTGTTTAAAGAAACTCATTTTCCACTACCCCCAGCAAGTCGCATTCCAAGGTCGCGACCCTAGAATTACATAGTTTAGCGAGAAACAGCCGCTGGAGTAGGGCTGGGCAAGATTTGATCAGAGCTTCTTGGGCAAATTCTTCCTCTCGACCCACTTTTTGTATTCAAGATTGAGGTCGGCAATGCCACAAAATGTCGATAGGTACCGTTCAAGCTTCTGGCCCACCGAGAGTTGAAGCAGATCATGGATGCGACATCGGCTCGCGATCATTTCCATAAGAGCGGTTGAAGCCATATAGTGCACCTTGGGCTCTACCTTTGGTGCTTGTCCCGACCCAAAAGGGTGCTCGAGCGCCTTCACATCTGAGAGGGGTTGCGCTCCAAGAAGTTTGTAATCGATCATCCCGTGTTTTGACACGTAGTTGGCTAGCCCCTCTTCCAGCCATTTCGGGACCGCGTCCTTGTACTTTTGAAATAAGACCACGTGGGCCAACTCATGGCCAAAAACCTTAGCGAAGTTTTCTTTCTGCACTTTCGGGCCGACATGCACCGAATGGTCTGATCGCTTCGCAATGGCTAGGACGGCCGGACCAAACCCGTGCACTTTCTCAAATTGACCTTGGTCTGAGTACCATCTCACCGAGATGCGTCGAATGTCCCATTCCAAGAACCTCTCCACGCGATCAACGACACGCTGCACCTCTAACCGAGTGAGCCAAACGGGAGCCTGTGAAACCACAACGGCATTCGTCTGAATTTCAACCGCCACCGCCATATTTGCAAAACAAACAAAGGTGCCGAAAAAGGCCAGCAGCTTAGGAATCATCAGTGAGAATTTTGTCATGGAAAGATTTAACCACGGCATAGCTGTTGCACTCAACTTCGAACCATGAAAAAGAGCCAATTCGTAATGGATGTCCTAGAAATCAGGCGCCGCGCGCGAGAACACCTTGAAAATGGCGCGGTCACTGAGAGTTATGGCGCTGACCGAGAAACGGTGATCCGGCTTCTAAACGAGGCCTTAGCCACCGAACTGGTGTGCACGCTGCGCTACAAAAGGCACTATTACATGGCGAAGGGCATCCACAGCCAAGCAGTGGCAGCCGAGTTTTTAGAGCACGCCAACGAAGAGCAACAACATGCCGATATGCTCGCTGAACGCATCACCCAACTCGGAGGCGAACCCAACTTCGATCCCGCCGAGCTTACCCGAAACAGCCATAGCGAATACGTCGAGGGCGACTCGCTCTTGTCAATGCTGCAAGAGAACCTGGTCGCGGAACGCGTCGCCATTGATTCGTATCGCGCGATGATCCAGTATCTCGCTGATAAGGATCCGACAACGCGCAGGATCCTCGAAGAAATCTTGGCAACGGAAGAAGAACACGCCGAAGACCTCACGACCCTGCTTGATCGCATCGAAATCCCAAAGGCAAGTTGAGTCGAACACCCAACACGCGACTGGCGTTAGGCGGCTTTTTTTCCGCTTGGAGCCGTTCGATTCCCGGAAGGATGCCCAAGCCAAGGTTGAATGAACGCCTCACGCAGAATCTTCTCGCCCACTCCGGGAAAATAAATCTTCAAGTTAGGGCCGATGCGCTTCATTACTTCTCCGACGCCCCATTCATTGTGCTGCACGTAGTTGCCCGCGCTCAGCGTGCTTGCCGAAGTTACGGGTTTTTCAAGCTGTTTTCTGCAATTATCGCAATATCCGCAAGGCTCTTGCAGATCCTCGCCAAAGTAACGCAGCAAATAGTACCATCTGCACAGATGACTTCTGACGTAACGAACCACCTCATCGAGCCTGGCTTGATCTTCGGTCTTGCGGATTTCCCAGTGTTTTATCATCGATTGCACTTCCAACGGGGAAGGCTTACGCACGAGCTTGATCTTGCGTCCATCCATCTTGAGAAACGAAAACTTCTCTAACGTCTTGAGCATAAGACCTAGTTTTTTCTTACCCGCCTGGGACTCAATCTGGGTTTGCGAAATGACGCTTCCCAGGTCAAACGAAAAGATAGCGGCGATCATTCGGTCTACCATTTCGATCGTCGGATATTTCCTGAGCTGCAAGACCCTCTGAAGCGCCCTGTCTTTTGAGGTGTAAAACAAAACGCCGTAAGCTCTTTTCCCATCACGCCCCGCCCTACCCATCGCTTGATAATAAGACTCGATGGAACTTGGGATCTGGTAATTAATGACGAAACGCACATCCGGCTTGTCGATTCCCATGCCGAATGCGGAAGTGGCTACCATGACCACGCTCTTGCCATTCATGAATCTTTCTTGAGCAAGCCTGCGCTCTTCTTTCTTCATGCGCCCGTGATACCTGAAAGCGGTGAGACCGAAGTTTCTCAACTTCTCGGCAAGCATTTCAGTTTGTTTCACTGATGAGCAATAGATGATGCCGCTCCAATCATGAGCACGGCAAAGACGTTCGAGAAGCCGTAGAAGGAGCTTCTGTTTCTCGCCGTCATCGCGAAATTCGCGCGCCTTTAAGATCAGGTTGTCGCGTCGATATGAAATTCGAATCACCCTCGAATTCTTCCTGAAATGCAGCCTCTCTTGAATGTCTCGAGTTACCTCCGGAGTGGCCGTCGCCGTGAGCGCCAACACCGGCGGATGCCCCAATGCTTCGACGGCCCGGGAAAGGCCGAGGTACGCCGGCCTGAAGTCATGACCCCACTCTGAGATGCAGTGCGCTTCATCTACGACGAATAAAGAAACGCCTGCTCGCCGAAAAGCGGCGAGCACTTCCGGGTTTTCGAGTTTCTCCGGGGTCACGAATTGGATGTCCATCTTCCCCTGCCGAAGCTGCTCAATCGCATGGCGCGTCTCTTTGCGCGTGAGCTCGCTAGAAAGATGCTGGCTCGTGACTCCCATGCTGATGATCTTTTGATGCTGGTCCTTCATCAACGAAATCAGGGGTGAAACAACGATCGTGGTACCAGTCAAAAGTTGGGCGGGAATTTGATAGCAGAGCGACTTCCCCGCCCCAGTGGGCATGATGGCAAGAGCGTCACCACCAGCGAGAACCTGCAGCATCGTTTCTAATTGTCCGGGACGGAAATGGGGAATATCTAACTGCTGGGCCAATGACCGAATTTTAGCCCGCAGCGTCTTGTCTGCCATAAGATAGAATTTTTAAGCAAGAGCGGTGCCAGCCGGTACCTGAACATAAGCCAAGTAGTGCTGAAGCTCTTTGATCGATTCTTGAATGTCATCGAGGGCTCGATGACCATCGGCTTTCTGCATGACGATATTGTATTTTGAACGAAAAACTTCCTTGAATGAAGTGACGTCGACCAGGCGGTAATGCAACTTTTTCGCGAATTCCGGCATGTGTTTGTCAACGAACCGCTTATCATTCCCAACGCTGTTCCCGCACAACACTATTTTTTCATTCGCCGAAAAATGCTTGGCCGTAAGTTCAATCAATTCCTTCTCGACCGTCGGCAAAGGTGTTCCATTTGGGACGGCCGCCGTCAAACCGCTCTTGCCATGCGTCTTTTTGCACCACTCACCCATGTTTTCGAGCACTTCATTGGGTTGATAGACGATGCGGTGGTAAGTTTCAAGCGCTTGAAAATTCAAGTCCGTGATGACCACGGCGACCTCAAGGATCTTGTCGATGTTCTCATCAAGTCCTGTCATTTCAAGGTCTATCCAAAACATCTTGCGCATGCCTCAAAGCTCCTCTGCAGCCAACGCTGCTCCGTATATTGGGGTGTGTTGATCTGTGACCGCGTACACTGGAATCGCGGAAACGATGCTGGTCATCCTTCCCTTCGCATCGAAACCTTCTGAAAACGCGTCGCGTTTGAACAATTCAAGCACATGAGGCACAACTCCGCCACCAACGAATAACCCTCCGAAGCTGAGCGTCTTCAGCGCGAGGTTGCTGGCTTCGGCTCCAACGCAGTAAAGCCACAAATCCATCGTTCGAACGCAGATCCTGGGCTCGCCCCTCAGCGCCGCAGCTGCAATAATGGGCGAAGGATCCGCCTGGGGAACCGCCAAACTTTCTCCAAGCGCTTGAGGCTCTTTTTCCCGTCCTGTTTCCTTCAAGAATCGGTAAACGCGATAAATGCCAGGCCCCGAAGCCACGTGTTCCCAACTGGCGTGCTTGTGCCGGTCCCAAAGCCACTTGAGAAGCTCGATTTGTTCTTCGTTCTGCGGGCCAAAATCGCAGTGCCCGCCCTCTGACGCGGAAACCCTATGCCTCTTGCCATCCCAAAACAAGATCGCTTCGCCGAGGCCCGTACCCGGAGCCATCAGAGCCTGATTCGCATGTGGATTCATGATACCCCGACGCAACACTGTGAGGCCTACACCCTCTTCCAAAACGCGAAGGCCATAAGCCATCGCGGCAAGATCATTCACCAAACGAACGGGCCTGACCCTAAGTTTTTCTTCAAGCTCATGTTCTTCCAAGATCCAAGGCAAGTTCACGGTCTGGCATCGTCCTGAAATCACGGGTCCGGGCACACCAAAACACCCGCGGACGATATGCTTACGATCCGCCTTCACCTCAGAAAGATAGGTCAGCAAAATTTCGGAAAGATCTTTGAACTGCGCGCTCGAATAACGACGCTGAGCTTGGACGACAATCTTTGTTCCCCTACGAATGCAAAGCGCTAGGTTTACTTTCGTTCCGCCGACATCGCCTGCAAGTGTGATTGCCTCACCTGTCATCAAGTCTAGTTTTAGGAGGCAAGTCACAAAAGAGCAAGCACGCACGTCAATGAAACTTTTAAAGATGCTTTACGGACTCGGCATGATTCTTTCATGTGATTCCCTCTTGGGAGAGAGATTATGCGGTCCGCCACGACGTCTCGGGGTTTGGTTATCGCGGCTTCGCTCACGATCATTGTATGGGGATTGGTCTCGGCCAAACCCATTCTGGTTCCGCTCAGCATTTCCGCGTTATTATCTTTCTCGATCGCACCGCTGGTTGAGAAGTTGCGACGCTGCCGAATGCCGGAATGGATAGCGCTTGCGATCAGCTTCACTGTTTTCACGCTTCCCTTTTTGACGGGGCTTTATTTTGTCTTCTTCCAGGCGAGAACCATGGCAAGCGAGTTCCCCCTATTGCTTCAGTCCCTTCAGAACCAGCTTTCTCAATTCTTGAATTCAAATTTTGCCCGCTCATTGGACGTCTCAACCCAGTTCACCACGAAGACTTTATTGCAGTGGTTTTCTGGCGGCGCTACCCAAAGCTTGCAGATCGCGCTCGCATCTCTGGCCGCGCTTTTGAATGCAAGTGCCCAGGTTCTTTTGGTGCTGGTCTTTACGATGGTCATGGTAAGCGGCAGGCGCCAAATCAAACAAAGCTTTGCGGCTATCTTAGGCCAATTCAGCTCGATCGACGCGGTGGCCACGATGCGGCAGTCCTCAAGCTTGATCCAACATTTCTTATTGGCTCGCATGCTGATCGTCGTCATCATCACTTTGCTTGACGGCCTGGTCCTCGGCATTTTTGGGTTGAAGTACAGTTTATTGATGGGCGCATTCTTAGGATTGATGACATGGATCCCCGCGGTGGGCTTCATCTTGGGGCTTTTGCCCCCGGTCTTGCTGGCACTCGCCACTGGGCGTTCGCCAGCCGAAATCGCCCTTCTCTCTGGCATTCTTCTTTTGATCTCTGCCTTCGAGGGAAACGTGCTCACCCCGAAGTTCGTGGGAGGGCGGTTGAAACTCAATACCCTTGCTTCTTTCATCGGCCTATTTGCAGGCGCGCTGGGCTGGGGCATTTGGGGGATGTTGCTTGCGATCCCGCTTTTAGGGATTCTAAGGATCGTCTTTTCCCAGGTCCCAGTGCTTCAACCTTGGGCCGGGCTCTTAGCCGACACCCCCGGCCCCAGAATAGAGCCCGCCTCAAGACTCGCTCCCCAAGAAGGAACCGCTCAGCAAGCCGCTCTCACGGCGAAAAGCGCTTGAACGAGCGGCGTGAAAAGCTTTCACTCGCTTAATGAGGATCCCTGGGAAAAACGTTCGATCACCACCCTGCTGACTCCTCTTACGGCGCCAACGAGGCCTGCACAAAGAACCGTTCCCAAAGGAAACAAAATAACATTCACTGCAAAAAGCGCGGCCACTCCGTGTTGCTTCCGCTGGATGATATTGCGCGCGACATAGAGAGCGACGAGGGCCGGCGCACCGATGATGAAAACCGACTGCAACAATACGGCCGTACTGACTCCGGATCGCCATCGTACCCAGAACAGCCATGCGTCGATCAATCCCAGGAAGAGGGCCGTTATTTTGACCCCTTTGCTCCAGTCGTCGAACTGAAGAAAATAGCCAATTTGGCTATCGATTCCTCGCCTTTCGGTCATTGGTGCCCTCCTCTTCCCAACATTTCGATATAACCCTAGCGTCAAAGCGATAATGAGCAGAAGGCTAACATACTCGAGACTTCTCGGCAGTTTATTGAAACTAGAAAGAAGCATCCCCAGAATAGTAATCGCAACAAGACCATAATGAGCGACCTTTTGCTTGAAAGGCGCTGAGGAG
>JBFMCE010000053.1:0-29158 GCA_040754655.1 Bdellovibrionota bacterium
GGAAAGCCTTGTCGCCAGAGAAACCCGAAGGTTTTAACCACTCGCCAAGGCCTCCCACACCCAGCATATCCCCAACGACCGTCGCAAGTACCGGCCCAATCGGATGAACATTATAAACGTCAACGCTCAAATAAAAAGCCAGGGCCATCGCACCAAGAAGTTGCCCCGCAAAAACAATCCCCCTTAAAGTGTCGTGTCTATCAATAAAATCCCAAACATTCGGAGAATGTTGAAGAAGAGCGCCATTCAAGCGAGATTGAAACGTATATTGATCGATGTGTCTTGGGTTGAATTCTAAAAACTCTGTCAATTCCGCAGCTAGACGACGCACCGCGCTCTCGGCCTCGTTCTGACTTAGTTCTAAACTTTGATTTTTAACCAGTACCGGAAGATTCTCTGAAGGAGGAGCCGCTCTTACGCTTTCATTTGGCAGAACAGAACTGAGGATTAGAAAACAAAAGAAACCAAAAAACTTAAACCCACGCATGTGTCTACGCCCTTCATTGTACAAACTTGATAAGGCCGCTATCATGCCTGACGTATTTGGTCAAAGCTCCTCAACCGCTCTATCTCAATTGATTATATAAACTTGCAGTCTTAGCGCTTCTTGGGCGCGGTTTTGCGGGCAGACTTCTTGCTCAAAGCTTTCTGTTTACCCACCCGACGTCGGCTACGACTAGCTGTTGCGCGTTTCCCGCGCGAAACTTGTTTTGCATGTTGGATGATCATCTTCGCGATATTGAGTCCCGTCGCTGCCTCAATACCTTCAAACCCCGGAGATGAATTCACTTCTAAAATCTTTGGTCCCGTGAGCGATTCGAGCATATCAACGCCCGCGACCGTAAGCCCCATCGCTTTGGCAGCCTGAACCGCAAGTTTCTTGTATTGGTCTTTAAGATCGATTGGCGTGCCTTCTCCGCCACGGTGAATATTCGACCTGAATTCCCCTTCTTTTGCTTGGCGCCTCATGGCCGCGACCACCTTGTCGCCAATCACGAACGCCCTCACGTCTCTGCCGGCGCTCTCTGCGATATACTGCTGCAAAATCACGTCTTGTCCTAAACCCCACATCGTATCGAGCACAGACTCAGCGGAGGTTTGGCTCTCGACCAACATCACGCCAACACCTTGGGTGCCTTGCAGCAGCTTCATTACAGCAGGAGCCCCGTTGATGTGACGAAGCGCTGCCTTCGTTCCGCGGCTGCCGCGCATGAGTACGGTCGTGGGGATGTCGTAGCCTTTTTCAGCCAGCATCTGCAAGCAACGCAGCTTGTTCCTTGACACGGCGATGCCGTGAGAGCCGTTGATGACGCGGACTCCGAGCATCTCAAACTGTTTCACCACCGCCAAGCCATAGTCAGTAATCGATGTGCCAATGCGGGGCAGTACGACATCAAGGTGCGGAATTGGCCGCTCGTGCACGAGAACATGGTTCACTTCCCTTCCAACAACGACTTGGCAATCGAGCGGATCGAAAACAAAACACTCGACACGGAGTGCCTTTGCCTCTTTTAATAGTCTTTGAATGGAGAAAAGTTGCCGGTTGCGCGATAGAATTGCTAATCTCATGGGAATAAAGACCTACAACATGGCGAAGATCAAGCACAGGGTAATTTTTTGCATCGCTTTTTATACGCTGATGATTGGCTGTTCAACACAACCAACGGCGTCTTCATCTGAACACCCAGTGGTCATTCCTGCGGCAGCCGCGGAAGCTGTCACGACAGCCTGCAAAAAATGGCGTTTTTTCCCGCAGGCTCATATCTCGCATGTCAGCCTGTCAAAAAACGCCAAACATGTTCTAGTTTCAACCAGCGACCCTTTGCGGGCCCAGCTTTTGACAAAGCAAGGCAAAGTCAAATGGAGCCGCCCTCTCAAGCAACCGGTCAGGGCGCAGGCGATTTCTGAAAGCGGCGATTTGATTGCACTGAGCACGTATGACAACAAGCTGCAGGTCTTTGACTCGAGCGGACGCAAGAAATGGGAAAGAGAACACTTAGGACGCCCAATCATTCTTGAAAGAAAGAAGCTTGTTCTCTTATTCAATGATGACGATGCCGACGCCAAGACGGCTTTCATCACCTACGATTTTTCAGGGCGCAAAGTAGGTGAGGTCAAAGCCTCACGGTTTGAACCTCTTGAAATGGCGATCGCAGAGAATCAAGAATTTGTCGCCTTGATCGGCTCGAAAGGAAACATCACAACTTACGCCACCGAGGGAAAACCTCTCTGGCAAGAGCTCACCTCAAAGGGAAGCGGGGCCATCGCACTGACAGCAAATCCAAATCCACGCGTCTTTGCCCTGGGCGCGAAAGAACTTTCTGGTTTTGAACTTGGTTCATCAAAAAAGTGGGTAAACCTGTGGAAAACTTCGCTCAAACGCCGCTTTGAGACTATAAAACCCGTTGGCAATGCGGTTTTTCTTTATGGGAACAGCCAACAAGGCCAAGCTCTCGCAGCACTTGATGCTACAACCGGAAAACTTCTCTGGGAGAGATTCTACCCACTGCCAGCAAACTACTCTTCACTTGTATTCACCAACTCGTCTTCTCAGACCTCAGCAAAAGAGCCTCTAAGACAATATGCTTCTGTCGCCATCGACGATGGCGTGCAAGCGGGCATGCTTCAGATCTTAGGCGTGAACCTGCAAGGAAATGCTCTTTGGAAGGCTGCTATCGAAGCTGAAAGTGGGATCTACTCTTATGATCTCAGCTCGAAGCCTGAAGCCCTGGTCGTCGGTGCTGGCGAGCCTGGCAATGGGTTCATCGAGTTCTACCGATTTGAAAAAGGACTTTGCGGAAAAACGAATAAGAACTCACCCCCACTCAAGTTTTGAGGCTAAAGAAGTCGGCCCCAAGTTTGTTTGAGAGATAAGGTAGTACGGCAAAATCGCACCAAACCACGGTAATCATTGCCGTTTACCCGCAACCGGACATTTTATTTGTTCATCCCACAGGACATTTGATGTGTTACCTACACACGGAAAATCATTTGTTGACCAATAACATCAACAAATGTATAATGCCGATAATTTTTGTTTATACGGTGCATAAAACATGATCATTGGCGGCATGCGCATTTTTCTTTTACTCGCAGTACTCTTCGTTTCGACGAACTCAGCGCATGCTGGCTGGTTCGGCGATCTCTTTAAGAAATCCGGTAAAACAGCTCCGAACTCGGTCCCTGAGGTGACCATAACCTCTGGCAATACTTGCGAAAACAATCTCACACCGCCACCGTCAGCTGGCGCATCTAAAGAAATTAGCGCCCATTCTGAAGCCCATGACGCACATGTCTCGGACTTAATCAAAGCTCACGAATGGGCCAAAGAGCTTAGGGCTTCTCGACAACAAGGCACATATACCTCGGATCTCGTCAAAGCTTACGAACGAGCTCAGGAATTCGAAGCTGCTCGCCAAAAAGAGGACCCGCGCAAGCGTGAACACGAGCTTGAAGAAGACGCACCTCGGCCTAAGGGGATTATTTCAGCCGAGACCCAAGCAAAAATCGTAGCCTATCGTTTGCATCAAGAACGCTACACTCCGATCAGACAGTATGAACTCGCCCTAAAAGCAGCTATCGAATCGTTGCCGCTTGAAAAGAAATTCGATCCCACGTGGATCGGGCCCATGGGATTCCCGCACATCAAACAAGGCGGCGGCCACGCGATGCTTGCTCAATTGTTAGAGATGCCAATGCTTAGAATGGCTCTGCACCTCAGGCTGCGTGGCTTGGACATGGTCGCGGAAGAGCTCATCATGAGATTCTTTGAACCTTCAAAAAACAGCGTGGCATTTCAAACAATGACCCCAGAAGCGATAGAGCAACACTTGACGTTACGCGCAGAACTTCACAAAGAAGTATCCCGCGCGATCAACAAACTTTCTAACATCGTTGAACTGCAAGAGGCCTTCGTCTCGCTGGTGCATCGCGAGGTTCACCTGGATGAAGTCTTCGTGAAAAATGAGATCGCCTCTAAGACGCAGATCCCTCAAGTGCGCAGTGAAGGCACTGAGATGCTGCCTCTTTTCCGATTCAGGCCCCAACAACTTCATGCCGCTCGCCTTGTGCTTCAATACGGAAATCTCTATCCGGGCGCAAAGGTTCTTGAAGTAGGCTTTGGTACTCTTGCGATAGGAAAAGCGTTGCAAACGGTAGCCCAAAACGCAGGACTTTCGATCGAATATGTTGGCGTGGATCCGGCTCCAGTTTCGAAACGCTCCGCCCCTGAACTGTCTGGCATGAAGATCTTTACCGATCAGTTCCCCGGCAGTTCAATGACGAGCATTGGCATTACTCAAGCAGGTCCCTACGACGTCATTTTTGCCGTAGACGTCTTCAAGCCCAAGGAATACGTCGATGGACCCGCTTTTCAGGTGCGAGGTGATCGAATTGAATTCTTGCGAGAGCTCAGGAAGAAGTTGAAACCCGGAGGCATTTTCCTCACGATAAGCGACCATGGCGCGCCAATGCTCTTTAAAGCAAGCGAGCTTGGCCACCTGATGAACAGACCAAGCACCGGAAGAGACGCCGGCTTCATCATCGAACGCCATCAATACAACGACTTCGTTCAACTGCGTTTTAGCGAGGCCGAACACCGGCTCTTTCCTGAGACGTCAAACCACCAGACCCTCGGACGCATGAGCTTAAGCATCATGAGAAACCCAGGAATCAATGAAGCCCAGTTAGCGCACGTCTTGAAAACTGAAAAAGAGCTTGCAGAAGAGCTCTTTCCCCAAAAATACGAGCAGTCAACGGAAGGCGGCTCATCACCTGCCGCAGCAAACCCAACGGGTGAAGTCTCTTCAGAAACAACGACCGAAGATCTTCAATAGGTCGTAATTTTAGCCCGATGAAGCGCGATTGCGGTGCAGGTGGTCTTTCACGATCTCTTTGTGCTTTCGAAGCTGCTTTTCGATCTTCTCGACGACCTCGTCGATTGACTGATAGAGGTCAGGGGTTTTCGCCTGAGCGAAGTAATCGATATGAGGCCCATGCACCCTGAGATCAGCGACGTGATTGTCGGCCTCTACGAATAGCACCCAATTCGCCTCGATCGCGTCACTCACGAATTTGTCGAGCCTTTCGCTCTTTTCCTGGACGTGCAGTTTAATGGCTTCGGTAGCATCCATTTGCTTGAATGTGATGTGTACTCTCATGATTTCGAGCCTCCTTCGCGTTAAAAGAGTTAAAACACTTTTTTGCGCTTCGACGAAGAAAGAATGCCCAGCATGTCGCGGTACTTCGCGACAGTTCGCCGAGCGATTTCGATATTCTCTGCCCGCAAAAGCTCTACAATGCGTTGGTCTGAGAGAGGCCGTGACGCGTCTTCCTTGGAAACCATCTGGCGTATTTTTTCTTTCACCGCTTCCGAAGCCACATCCGCTCCGCCGTCGGCTGACGAGATGCTGCTGTTGAAGAAATACTTCAACTCGAAAATCCCGACGGGAGTGTGAACGAACTTATTCGTGGTCACGCGGCTTACCGTTGATTCGTGCATTCCGATATCGGCAGCGACATCTTTCAAAATCATCGGCTTCAAAAACCCGACGCCCTTCTCAAAGAAATCGCGTTGGTGCTTCACGATGCTTTCAGTGACCTTGTAGATCGTCTTTTGCCTGTTATGGATGCTTCGGATCAGCCAGACTGCTGAGCGCAGCTTGTCTTGGATGTATTCCTTGGTGACGTTGCCTTCTTGCTTGGCGCTCGACAAAACATTCCTGTAGTAGCTCGACACCCGAAGCTTCGGCATCCCGTCTTCATTCAAAGTGATGACGAACTCGCCCCCCACTTTGTACACATAAATATCCGGTGTGATGTACTGGGTGTTGTCGCTTGAAACAAACGAACGACCGGGTTTGGGCTCGAATTCCAAGATGATCTTCGTCGCTACGATCACTTCGTCTAAAGTCACGCTCAAAGACCTGGCGATGCTTTGGTAGTTCTTTCTCTCAAGATCATGCAAATGATGCTGAATGATCTTTTCAACCATCTCGTTTCTAGGCTTCAAGAATTGAGCCTGAACCGCAAGGCATTCTTGAAGGTTGCGCGAGCAGACGCCAATCGGGTCAAACCGCTGCATCATCCTCAAGATTTCGTTGGCGTCTTCAGCGTCAATGCTGGCTTCTTTCGCAAGGTCTTCTACCGGCATGAGAAGGTAGCCGTCTTCGTTCAAGTTTCCGACGACAAGCTCGCCTAGGCGCCTTTCATCTTCTTGAAATTGACTCAAGCTCAACTGCCAAAGTAGGTGATCGGTAAGAGTCGTTGTTTTTGTGAGGATGTTCTCAAAGCTCGGCAGGTCTTCGGTGTTGAGCCTGACCGAAGGCAATGTCGAATTGTTATTGAGGTCTTCAACATACGCTTCCCAATCAAATTCTTCTTTCCCCTGCAGAAGCTTTTCTTGTTGATCTTTGCGAACGGCAAATTCATCGCCTTGCGTGGTCTCAGCAGCTGGCGCATCAATGCTTGGGTCGCTTGATGCCTGCCTGTCGGTATTCTCAATGCCTTCAGGGTTATCAACCGTCTCAGCGATCTCCTCAAGTAGGGGATTCTCCATGAGCTCTTGATTGACGACCTCGGCCAGTTCAAGACGGTTGAGCTGCAATAGCTTGATTGCCTGCTGCAACTGCGGCGTCATGACTAACTGCTGGCTTAATTTTAGGGACTGTTTGATCTCAAGTGCCATAATTCAACGTCGTTACAGTCGAAAGTTTTCTCCCAAATAAGCCTCCCGAGCTTTTGCGCTTTGCGCAATATGCTCGGGGGTTCCGTATTCTAAAATCATACCATCTGACAAAATATACCCCAAATCACAAATACCCAAGGTCTCTCGCACATTATGATCAGTAATCAGGATACCCAAGCCTCTATTTTTTAATTTCTTAATGATTTCTTGTATATCCGCGACAGCTAAAGGATCAACCCCGGCAAAAGGCTCATCGAGTAACAAAAAAACTGGGTTTAACGCAAGCGCTCTGGCGACTTCAACACGGCGTCTTTCCCCTCCTGAGAGCGTATACCCTTGTTGTCTTGCTACGTGTCGAATATTGAAATCTTCCAGCAGATTTGAAAGAGCTTCGCGACGCTGGGCTGTGGTTAGAGGAGTATTCTCAAGTACGGCGAGCAAGTTTTCTTCAACCGTCATCTTACGAAAGACACTCGGTTCTTGGGCAAGGTATCCCACGCCCATGATTGCTCGGCGGTGCATAGGAAGTTCGGTGATCTCTTTGCCGTCAAGTAGAACGCGGCCCGCATCAGGGCGAACCAAACCCACGACCATGTAGAAAGACGTCGTCTTGCCAGCTCCGTTTGGGCCCAGCAAACCTACGACTTGCCCGGAACTCACGCTAAAACTGACTTCGCGCACGACCGTGCGTTTGCCGAAAGTTTTGACGAGTTTTTCCGCTTCGAGTTTTCTAATCTCTCGCTGTTCCTTCGTGGTATGCATTCGCGTGACTCACCTCTACCAGATTCTTCTTTCGGTAGATCGTGATCAGTTCTCCTGTCAATGTGTCATGTGCCTGATAGGCCGATGGAAACCCCGATAACAAAATCTTGTCTTCTTGCGTCAAGAAGTCGGCTCTCTGACTTGTAGCATACTTAAGCCCAACTTCCCCTTTTTTCACGTCGGTTTCTTTTATCAGAACATCTTCATAAGCCGTCATGTATTTTACGACGCTTGCATTCGAATCATAAGTCGCTTCTTGGCGGCGAGAACGAACAAACAACGTTCCTTGGTGCGATTCCACGAATCGGTTAGCGCTGGCCATTGAAAAATACGCCACCTTAGTAAAACGATCAATTTTCGACTTGTCCGACCTGACATCTGTCGTTTCATTAGCCGCAAGCCTTCGCAGCTTCACACGGGCCTGATTGTGGATGAAGATATCCGATCCTGATTTGCTTGCCGAAAAGCCGACTCCCCACATCTGCATGAGTTCTTCTTTTTGAGGAATCGCCTCGCCGTAAAAAGACTCTGTCGAAGAAATGGCGCCCTGTTTGGCGGAATAATGCGCCTTGGTCGTCTTCAACCAAAACCCGTCGGGGAAGGTCACTTTGACATTTCCAATGAGGTTTAAGTCTCGCTCGCCCATCCCATAATGAGCCTCGTCACCTTCAATCAAAGTGACTTTGCCCTGCGGATCAAACATGCGGATTCGCGCGTTGCGCGCTCTGACCACTCTCGACTTCTCAAAGAGAATGGCTTTCGTGGCATTGAGTTGCCAATGCTTCATTTCACCTTCGACAGCCGTATAGTGAAACCCATCGATGGTATAGCCCACCTCATCCTTGTACTTCTGAGCGGTGACCATTGTTTCAAGGGAATCAAACATCCCAGTCGTGGCTTGTTCACCCGTCTCAAGGCTGGTTGGGCGCAAAAATAGGATTTCCACGATGACGAGAACGCAAACCAGGCAAACAAATAGGAAATTAGGCCTTTTAATCATTCTTCAACTGCGCACTTGCGGATAAGGTCGGCGATCTCGCGAACCGCGCCAAAACCCCCGGGTTCGACGGTGATGTAATGAACAGCCTCTTTCACTTCGACCACGGCATGGGGAACTGTTGCAGAAAATCCCACTGCCTTCAAGACTGGAATATCGAACAGGTCATCGCCGACAAAAGCCATTTGCTCATGCTTTAGCCCGGTCGCTTTCACGATCTTCTCTAATGCTATGATCTTGTTCTCATCACCTAAATAACAATGCTTTATACCCAGGAACTGAGCGCGCTCCCGCACTGATTTTGAATCGCCGCCGCTAATGACCGCGACGTCGATGCCCGACCTCATGAGCAGCTTCAAGCCATACCCATCTTTTACGCTGAAAGCCCTTGTCCATCCGGTGCCTTCAATCCACCAAATACGGCCATCGGTCATGACTCCATCGACATCAAGGATGAGCATTTTGATGCGTTTCAATCGATTGCGCAAATCGCCGGACAAGCTTGTGAAAGGGTCATTGTGGATGGTTTTGGTCATAATTTTTCTCTCTATCAAGGGTATCGCGCCGGAAACCGGAATTAAAGCAGATAAAAGATTCCTAGTTCATGGGAACGCCTTCTCAGGTTCCCTTGGCAAGCTTCACGTAGGCCCTCGAGAAATCAATGAACCGAGCGTCTGGGTTTGCCCAGTTCAATCGAGACTCAATAAATGTCGGCCAGAACGAATCGCTCAAAGACTCTATTTTAGTTCTCACCCATTCCGGCAAATCAAACGCCAAACCTGTGGTTCTTTCGAAGACCATCGCCGCCATGAGGGCGGCCCAAAACCAATCAGGCTTTGCGAACAACCCCTGAATTTGCTTTAACCGCGCCCAATCCAAATTGCCGCGTTCTTGATCGAGAACCATGACAAGATCGAGAAGGTGAATCGCGCTGCCGAGAAGCCCTTCAATGGCGAACCTTCTAATCGACATCAATAAAAGATCTGTCCTGTCGAGTTGCAAAGCACCCGGTATTTGCGAAGAAGCTGTCGCTCTATCCCACATGCTGCGCTCGACATCGGTCGACCAGTTCTTGGCCGATTCCCATAGAACGCCGTGAAGTTGAACCGAATGCTCAACACCCATGGTTACTTTCGCGAACCGGTACCCCTCATTCTTGTCGCGGCTCGAGTAACCAGAGGTTTCCAGAATTTTCGTTATTGAATCGCGCGCGCTCAAGGTCGGAGTCCAAAGAGTAAGTTCTTGAACCATCCTCGGATTGCTGGCGCCCGCTCCCCAGCGCTCATAGAGCGGTCTTGCTTGGGAATCTCCAATGAGGATCACCGCAGATCCAAGTTGCGGGCCAAACAACCAACTCATCTCTTGCGAGATGATCTCGTTTCTGCGGCGAGCGACCTCGACTTGCTCGTAAAATCCTTGCCCTAAAATCGGTTCGAGGGCCTTTCCAAAAACCGTGACCACCAAACCATGCAGTCGATTCTGAAAGAGAACCTGGCGCAACACTTCTGCTGTTTCTGGCGTGATGTTTTGCAACCTGGGAAGCTCTGCGGTCGTACTAGGACCCGCTAAGGCCTTCCAAACGACACTATTCACCCATTCCTGAATGACGATGTCTTCAGTGCCCCACTTTTGACGCTCAAAAACCTTCTCGCTGGATGGTTTTTTCGCTTTGGCTTTCATTGGGTTTCGCAGGCATTCCGAATACGTTGCAAAGACTCCAAGAAGGCTGACACCTCTTTAAGAGGAAAAGCATTGGCGGCATCGCTCTTGGCTTCGCTGGGACGAGGATGGGTCTCGATGAAAAGCCCGTCGATGCCCACGGCGACCGCGGCTCGAGCCAGGGGTGCGATGAATTCCCTTCGCCCGCCAGTGACTTTGCCTCCCTGGGCGCCACCGGGCAATTGCACAGAATGAGTGGCGTCAAAGATCACGGGCACGCCGTTCTGCCTCAAAATCGGAAAACTCGTCATATCGACGACGAGGTTGTTGTAACCAAAAGAAGAGCCTCGTTCAGTCAACCAAAGCCACCGCGGCTTGCGCTCTGAAGTTACCGCTTCGACCTTCTCAACCACGTTCGCCATGTCCCAAGGCGCCAGAAACTGGCCCTTCTTCACGTTAAGTGAAATACCGTTTTTATGCGCTTGCCGCGCGGCTTCTTGAATAAGATCGGTTTGCCTGCACAAAAACGCCGGGATTTGCAAGGCATCCACGACCTTCGCGGCTGCTTCGCATTGGCCAGCCTCGTGAACATCAGTGATCACCTTAAGACCGAATTTTTTCTTGATCTTGCCCAGCATTTCAATTCCGCGCTCCAAGCCAGGCCCCCTGAAAGAGTCATGGGCGCTTCTATTTGCCTTGTCGAATGAGGCCTTGAAGTAAAGCTCCCATCCTTTGAACGGTTGGACGGCTTCCTTCAGCCACCCGGCTACTTCATCAAGCAGGCCTTCAGACTCGATCACGCAGGGGCCTGCTATGAGGATGAAAGGTTTGTCCGCCATACTTATTTTTTCCAGTTCGCCGATGCCTTGATGAAGGCTGAAAACAAGGGATGCGCTGAAAGCGGCCGGCTCTTAAACTCAGGATGAAATTGACAGGCCACAAACCAAGGATGGTCCGCGACTTCAATCATCTCGACGAGATCGCCTTTAGCCGATTTATGAAGCCCACTTATGACAAGGCCGTTCTTCTCAAGATCTTTCCTGAATTCGTTATTCACTTCGTACCGATGCCTGTGGCGCTCGGAGATCAGATCGCGTTTATACGCGTCAAACGCCTTCGTTCCACGGGTGAGATGGCAATCATAGGCCCCTAGGCGCATCGTCCCGCCTTTTTGGGTGATGCTCTTTTGATCTTCCATCACCGTGATGACCGCACAAGGCTCGGAAGGGTCAAACTCAAGGCTCGTCGCACGTTCCAAGCCGCACATATTGCGGGCAAACTCGATCACTGCCAATTGCAAACCCAGGCAAATCCCAAAAAAAGGCTTTTTATGAACCCTGGCGTATTCGATCGCGCGAATCTTGCCTTCGATCCCCCTCTCGCCGAAGCCCCCGGGGACGAGGATCCCATCCACTTCCTCAAGAAGCGAGGTGCCTTTGCCTTTTTGAAGTTCTTCCGAATCAACATAAACCAACTCTGGTTTCACATCGTTGGCCAAGCCACCATGGATCAAAGCCTCACTCAAACTTTTGTAAGACTCCTTAAGATCGACATACTTCCCGACAATGCCGATCTTTATGGTGCGCGAAGGATTCTTCACTCGGTAAACCAGCTTTTCCCATTCGGTGAAGTCGGGCCGAGGAGTCCACATCCCCAACCTCTCCATGATCACTTCATCCAAGCCTTCGTTGTGAAAGTTCAAAGGCACTTCATAAATAGACTGGACATCCTTCGCAGAAAAAACGGCATCGGAAGTCACGTTGCAGAAAAGAGCGATTTTCTCTTTCACATCTTTAGGAAGCGCGCGATCACAACGGCAGAGCAAGATGTCTGGTTGGATCCCGATTTCCCGCAGTTCTTTGACGGAATGTTGGGTTGGTTTTGTCTTAAGCTCACTGGCGGCGCCGATAAAGGGGACCAACGTGACATGAACGTAGAGCACATTCTCAGCACCCACATCCACTTTGAATTGCCGAATCGCCTCGAGAAAGGGAAGGCTCTCGATGTCGCCGACCGTTCCCCCAACTTCCACGATCGTCAAGTCCGCGTCTTTCGCGGCCTCACGGACGTTCTCTTTAATCTGATCCGTGATGTGAGGAATCACTTGAACAGTCTTGCCCAGATACTCGCCGCGCCGCTCTTTCTGAATGACCGTGTCGTAAACTTTCCCGGTCGTGAAATTGTTCTTTCTCGTGAGCGTACAGTGAGTAAATCGTTCGTAGTGGCCAAGATCGAGGTCGCATTCAGAGCCGTCTTCCAGCACAAACACTTCGCCATGCTGAAACGGACTCATCGTGCCCGGATCCACATTGATGTAAGGATCCATCTTGATCATGGTGACTTTCACGCCACTGCTCTCAAGAAGAAAACCGATGCTGGAAGACGCTATGCCTTTGCCGATTGAAGAAAGTACGCCGCCGGTTACAAAGATATATTTTTTTTGTTTGGAGCCCTTCGCCATGGGATTTTACACTAGCATCGCGCGACGCACGAATTCAAGGTCTTCATGAGTATCAACGCCGGGAGTTGCATGATCGGCTTGAGCTACCCCTATCGGAATACCATAATAAAGCGCTCGCAATTGCTCTAACGACTCCGCGGCTTCCCAAGGAGAGGGTTTGAATTCAGTGAATTTCAACAAAATCTCTCGGGTATAAACATACACGCCAAGATGATGGCGAAGAGCGGCTTGAGAAAAGTCGCCCGGCAGCGCGCCTCTTGAATAAGGTATTGGAAACCTTGAGAAGTAAACCGCCCGCTCATCGGCCGCAACCAAAACCTTCACTACGTTGGGATTGCGCAAAGCAGCCTCATCTTTAAGCGGGGCCGCTGGGGTTGTTATCGGGAATCGGCCGCTTTGGACAAGCTCGACACACCTCTCAACGCACTTTGGATCGAGCATAGGCTCATCGCCTTGCACGTTGACGAAAATACGATGCCGCTTTTGCCGCGCCACGGCTGCGACCCTGTCGGTACCCGAATTCAGTGTCGCGGGCGTCATGACCGCTTCACCACCGAATTTGACCACAGCTCGAAAAATCTTTTCATGATCGGTGGCGACAATCACATCGCTCACGTCCCTGACCTGGCATGCGCGTTCATACACGTGCTGAACCATGGGTTTGCCATTGATGTCGAGAAGAGCCTTTTCGGGCAAACGAGTGCTTCCCAGTCGAGACGGGATCACGATACAAACTGACATGCCCTTAGCTTTAACACAGATTTGGCCATAATAATCGATTTAGTGTCGCAGGGACATGAAGTGATTGAGGGCCGCCAGTTGATACGTTAGGCCGCTTTTTTCTCGGCGATATAGACGCTGTTTCGAGTCGATCGTTTGACGCTGTACATGGCGTTGTCAGCCGCTTCGATGATGTCGCGCTTGCTTATGGCGTGTTCAGGACATGAAGCGACTCCGATGCTCACGGTGAGCCTGATATTGAGCGACTCCTTTGCAAGAAAGTAGTTTCCTTCGACTCCCTCACGGATGCGCTCGCCAACGGACTCGGCCAAATCGGTCGCCGCATCGTCAAGCAAAACGACGAACTCATCACCGCCGTACCGAAATGCGACATCTCCTTTGCGCAGGTTGCTTCTGATGATCTCTCCCATCTCAAAGAGCAGCTTCGTGCCCACGAGGTGGCCGTGAGAGTCATTGATGCCTTTAAACCTATCGACATCGATGAAGAGCACCGAGAACTTTTTCGTTTTATCTTTTTCCCAGCGCTCAAAGTATTGGTCGAGGCAAAGATGCAAGTATCGCGTGTTATAGAGGCCTGTCGGCTCGTCAAGATAGAGCAAGTGCCTGACGCCGCGGTAGTTTTGGATATTTCGCCCGGTCATCTGGATCTGGGCCTGCAGGAGCCTGAATCGCGAATCCACCTCATCCGAGGGAGTAGTCCAGTTCGGCGCGATGCATACGGCAAAGTATTTCGCGTCGCCAACGCACCTGAATTCAAAGATCGCGATCTCGGGCGCGCCGTTCGATTTCGTGATGATCCGCATCGGGTGCTTTTCACCATCGCTCGACTTCAAGAGATTGTGCCGATCCACCAAAACTTCCACCACATCGACATCGGCGTCTGAAGCGGTCTTGACGTAAGAGGTCTTGTTTCCGGACGCCTTATAGAGAGCCAAGCCGCTGCAGCCGGTTTCCCTTCTGAGGTAGCTTGTCACGGAATCAAAAATCTTCTCTTCCTCTAGGCAACCCGAGATGAGCTGGCAGCAATTAAGAAGCAACATCAACCCGGTGACGATCTGATCGCCCGTGTAAAGATCTCGTCGATCGAGGCACCTTCGCACCGCGAGCTTGAAATGCTCCGGGTTATAAGGTTTCTTGAAATACTCATCTGCGCCGTACCGAAGGGCCTTCACGGCTTCCTCGATCGTCGCGAACGCGGAAGTCAAAATCACGCTGGTGGATGGAGAACCTCTCTTCACGCGCTCAAGAACCGTCAACCCATCCATGTCACCGATGCCGCAATCAGCGATCACCAGTTGGTAGTTGGTGCGCGATACAAGTTCAACGGCCCTTTCCCCAGAGTTGGTCGAGTCGACCTTGGCTCTAACGACGTCTCGAATCAGCTCCATCGCCAATTCGGTTTGCCTTGAATCACTCTCGACGATCAAAACGTTGGGGGTAGAAAGTGCCATCGTGTTTCCTTAAGCTGCGTTGGTGTCCTTATCCAACTGAGGGGGCTTCTCAGCGCTCGACTGTTCCGCGTCGGTTTCGATGATTCCGAGCGCAAGCCTTAAGACTTTTGCGATCCTCTCGAGTTTGTCTTGACCGGCTCTCATGTTTTGTTTTTCGATTTCGAGTTTGTCTTGAAGGGTGTCGTAATTAAACTCAAGCAAGTCGATTTTTCGTTTAAGTTCGAGAATCTTGTTCTCCCGCGCGGAGATCAGGGTTTCACTGTCTTTCTTCAAGATCTCGAGCTTGCTTTCAAGCTCTTTTTCCCGAACCCTGATCTTTCGAATGTCGAGCCTTACTCGTTCCTTCAGTTTTTCATACTGCTCCGCTGAATCCGTGAGTTTTTCTTCAAGGAACTTGATCCGGTCGATTTTTGTTTTGACCTCGAACCGAAGCTGCTCAAGATCTCCTTCGCGGCTTTTGCCCGCATGCCTAAGCTCTTCCTGCTGTTGCGAATGCTTTCTCTTCAGGTCCGCGAACTGATGCGCCAGATCCTCGTTCTGAAGATTGAGCCTCTTGATCGTCTCTTCAGATTTGGCGAGTTCTTCTTTGGCATAAGAGAGCTGAGCGGTAAGCACTGCGATGTCTTGCTCGCGCATCGACACGTATTTTTTCAGGGCGTCGGCGCCGTCGGACTGCTCTGCAGAGTTGAATTGTTGAAGCAGTTGTCCCCTTGTGCCTTCAAAGTTATTCACCAACGGTATTTGTTGATTGCCTTGATGCAACGATTGGCCGGCGAAAAGATAGGGCAGGTCCTTCGCCGCTTCTTCCTCACTGACACCCGCGGCGCCCACTTCGGCGATCACCGAATCGTTTTGCAAAGGCGCCAGGGGTACTGGTTTTTGCTCCTCGAGAGACAGTTTTATGCTTGGATTTGATTGCTGGCCCTTGGCCTTCTCTAGAGGTTTGTCTGCATCCGCGAACGAAACACGCAACCCCGTGCCCTCAAGCTTTACTTCCGCGACGGGAATATCGATGCCACTCAGCTCTGAAACTGGCGCCGCAGGAGCCGATTCCACGATGTCACCAGGCGTGGATTCCTCTTCATCGTCAAAAACATTGGCGGGCATCTCAAGATCGAGGTCGCCGGGAAGTTCTTCTTTGATGTTCAAGAGCTCATCGGCCTGATGCAAAGTCACGTTCGACGCGGAAAAACTCGCGGTACTTTTGGTGCCTGCCGCCTGCACGACTTTCGATTCGGTCATGACGGTTGCAGCAGGTTTTGTCTGGGCAAGCTTTTGACCCGTGACCGCCTCGATCACGGAGACAAGCTCTTCCAGCGGCGTCTTCTTGTTGAAATAGGCGTTTGCACCCGATTCCGTCTTCTGATGGCGGGCGAAGTCTACTTTTTGCCAAAGGGCGGATAAGATGATGTAAGGCACATCCGACGTATGCGCGTCTTTTCGTATCGTTCGCGCCAATTCCAGGCCAGCCTCGCCCCCTTCCACAAGCTCGCGCGAAATCAAAACGATGTCTATTGCCGCCGGGTCTTGTTTTATAGCCTGGAGCGCGGCTTCAACCTGGGCAAAAACCACGCACTCCACGCCGCCTTGTGAACAGCGCCGGGCAAAAACAGAGCTAAACGACGGATCACTGTCAACCACTATGATCTTCATCGTTCAATATATCGGCAGTTCACGAACGGAAGTTGACAACGAAAACTCAGCATTGTTCAATGTTTAGAAGCATGTCTGAGATCAAAGTTCTTCTCTACAAAGAAAACAACACCCCGCGAAGCATCGCATTAAGCACTGGAATGATTTACAGAACTTTGATCGCCGCGTGCATCTTCGGCATTTTGATTCTTCTAAGCGTCGCTTTGGCAGCAAAATACTACGTGTTGAACCGGGCAAAAATGTCCCACTCCCTGGCAACGGAGGTCACGAGTTCAGACCGCGAAATCGGCCCTTCCAATTCGACCGAAGATCAAGTGCGAACGCTGCGAGATCAAGTCGACCAGCTCAACGCCCAGTTGATCAATGCAAACGCCACGAAAGCGGCGCCTCGGGAACTGGATAAGAAAAACCCGGCGCTTGCCCTGTTCACGCCCATCATCACGGATCACGCTCAAAAACAGGAACAGGTAACGATCGGCAATTTCAGGTATTCGAAAACCAATGGCAAGTCTCCGGCGACACTCACCTTCGAGCTGCACAACGCGCATCCCGGAGAAACAACCGAGAAAGGCTATATCGTAGTATTGGCGAGAACAGACAACGCTCTTCATGCTTATCCCAATGCCTTCAGCACCACGGCACCCTACTTGCTCGATTTCGAAAAGGGCGAAACCTTTCAAGTGGCTCGCTTCCGACTGGTGAACGCCCAATTCAATGTTGACGCTCAACGCTTCCAGGTTTTGATTTTTACGCGCAAAGGAGAGTTGCTCATCAACATGCTTCATGAGGTGAAGAGCAGTGGAAGCTGATAGCTTGAACATCATCACAGCCGGGACGAAGCTAGATGGCACGGTCGAATTCAAGGACTATACCCGTTTTGAAGGGTTCATTTCAGGGACGTTGCGCGGCCTGCCCGGCAGCGAAGTGGTCATTGGTGAGCAAGGGGTCATCGAAGGCAGCGTCGAAGGCGATATCTTGATCATCGATGGTTTCGTGCGCGGCACGATCACCGCCACGACGAAGGTCATCATCAGCGAAACCGGGCGCGTGATCGGCGAGATCCATTCACCCAATATCGCGATCAAGTTTGGCGGTTACTTTGACGGCTCCTGCGCCATGGACTCTCTCAAAGATACTTCCGCGGAGCCTCTTGCCGATACTTCATCTTAGCTTTTCGCAATTCGGCGGAAATCGCCTTCGGATCGCCAGCAATCACGGTCGTCATTTGATCCAAACGAACGTATTTTTTCACCGCCGCTCTGAGCCCTTCCAATGTGACCTTATTGATCGAGCTTTGATAGGTGTCTAGGAAATCAATCGGAAGCCCGTTGAGCAACCCGCTGAAAAATGTGCTCGCAATCACATAACGGTTTTGCAGAGCCAACGGAAAAGAGCCGTTGATGAAGTCTTTTGCGAATTGAAGCTCCTCCTGGGAGATGTTTCCACCCGCGAAATCTTTCATGAGTTTATTCACTTCCAAAAGCAATTCCGAAACCTTTTCATTGCGCGTCGAGGTTGAAATCGTAAATATGCCTGTTTCGGCTCCAAAGTCGAACCCCGCGCTGATTCCATAAGTGAGGTTCAGTTTTTCCCGAATCACCTGGTTCATCCTCGAAAGGTAGTAACCGCTCAAGATGGTTTCAGCGACTCGCAGCTCAAAAAACTCAGGGATCAATCTCTTCGGCCCGAGGAATCCCATCCTGATGTGCGCTTCCGAAATGCCGGGGCGCTCGAGCAGAAGGACCTCGTTTCGAGCAAGCTTCCAAGACGGGAAAACCCATTTTCTGCCCTTGCGGGGCGCTGTGCCGCATTTCTCGCAAGGAAGAAGCTCAAGATTCCTCATGACCTTCGCCGCGATTTCACTAGCCCGTTTGCCGCCAACCACCAAGACCTTAAGGCGATCCGTGCGCAGGAGATGGGAATAGTATGCGCGCACCTCGGCCAAGGTCAGTTTTTTCACATCGTTCTTAAACCCAGAACTTGGTCTTGCCCGCGATGTCCCGTTGAAAATCAACAAGTCCAAGACGTGGCTTGCGATGGCCCCCGGCGAGTCGGGCAACTGTTCGATGCTATCGACGTGGTTTGCTTTGAGCCTTAAGAAGGGCTTTTCAGGAAAGGTTGGCGTTGTGATCTGATTGAACATGAGATCTACGATCTCATCGACATGCTCATTCAAACCATAGGCCGTCACGAAGGTACGGTCGTCTGAGACCGAGAAATCTATGCCTGCAGCCAAGTCATCTGTTTTCCTAAAAATGGCGTCCTCATCCATGCCGGGAATGCCTCTCCTCAGCATCGCCGTTGAAAAGGCTCCGATGCCCGATTTCAACTCGGGATCCCATTCACTTCCTCCCGAAAAAACCAGGTCGACCTGAAAGATGGGTAGATTGGGGCTTGGAAAAAAATAAACCGGTATCCCATTCCTGGTTTTCAAGACCTCATGCTCAGGAACGATCGTTCGAGCTTGGCTTGTCGCCGCGAATAGAGGCAGCAAGAATAAGAGCGATGCGAAAACAGTTCTAAGAACGGCCTTCACTTGCCGCCTCTCTTGCTTGCTCCGGGCTTCATGACCGCCACAACCCTATTTTCCTTTCGTAAATACTTCATGGCCATTTCCTGCAGGTCTTTCGGCGTGACTTGATGATACGCATCAAGCACCTTGTAAACATGGCGATAATCGTTCCAGTAAAACTCGCCGCTCGCCAACCAACTCGCGATCCCCGCGGGCGATTTCGCTTCGTTCACGGTGGCGTAAATCAAGGCATTCTTCACACGCGCCAGTTCGTCCTCAGATGGAGGGGTTCTCTGGATTTCCTCGATGAGGCGATCAAGCTCGCGTTCGACGACTTGCGCCCCGATTCCATGCTTCATCTCAGCCCAGATGAAAAAGAGAAAGGGAAACCGCTTGAACGATGCGTCGGCTCCGACATTCAAAGCGATGTGCTTCTCGCGAACAAGCCTGAGATTGGCTCGACTGCTGCTCATGCCAAACAAAGTCCAAGCCAGCATTGAAAGCTTTTCGGCGTCTTCGCTGTACATCGACGGAACGTAATATCCCATCACGATCGACTCGGCCTTCACCGGCCGATAAATCTCAGAACGCGCTTCCTTGCCCGAGGTCTTCTCTTCATCCAGTTTTATCTGCGGGACAGGATGCCCTTTGATCGGGCCATAGTATTTCCTGATCCACTCGCGCGTTTTTTGGTAATCAAAGTCGCCCGCAATCGTAATGACGGCATTGGCGGGTTGGTAATAGGTCTTAAAGAATTCGACGCACTCCTCGAGTGAAAGCCTGTTCAAGTCTTCTTGATAACCGATGATCGGCCAACCGTAAGGATGCTTAGAAAACGCCATCTTTTGAAGATGTTCAATCAATTGGGCGGTGAAATTGCTGTCAACGCGGAGCCTACGCTCTTCTTTGACCACCTCACGCTCTGAATCAAGGTCGGCCTTTGTGAAGCGCAAATTAGACAGCCGGTCAGCCTCCATCTCGATCACCATTTCAAGATGCTGGGACGCGATGACCTCGTAATAGACGGTCGCGTCTTGCTGGGTGAAAGCGTTGACCACGGCTCCCTTGCTCTCAAGCCTTTGATAAAATTCCTTCGCGCTGAACCTTGGCGTCCCCTTGAACATCATGTGTTCAAACAAATGCGCGATGCCGGTTGAGCCGGGCTTTTCCCAAGCCGAGCCCACTTTGAACCATGTCGTATAACTCACGACTGGCACTGACCGGTCTTCCACGTAAAGAATGGTCAGCCCGTTCGGCAGAACGTCGCGGCGCACTTTAAAATCAGGGGTCCAATACTTCGACGAAGCTGAACCCAAAAAAGAAGATGAACAGCCAGAGGAAAAAACCACCAAAATGAAGGAAATCAGCGCGGCCCGGATTGAAAACACGGTCTAGACCCAGCCATTTTCCCGATACCAGGCAACGGTATGCGCCATCCCTCTTTGCAAGTCCCACTTTGGCTTGAACCCCAAGACGCTTTGGGCATGATCACTCGAGAAAATCCAGTAGTCTGGATCAAGCTCGTTGAGTTTGTCCAAGGTCAGCGGAAATTGCTTTTTCAAAACTTTGCCGGCGACGCTGTAAGCCGCCGCGATGCTCAGCCAAACAAAACGCGGCAACGGCAACCTCAAGGGACGCTTCCCCAGAGCATCCGCCATCGTCTTCATCACTTGGGTCCAACTGTGGACTTGACCGTCGCTCAAGAAAAAAACCTCGTAGCGCTTCTGGCTCTCGGCAAGACCTGCTAACAAGATGCCGTCCACCAAGTCTTCAACATAGATCATGCTGAAGTACTTTTCGCGCGTTTCATTTTTGGCCGGAAAAATCGGCGCGACACCCGAATTGACAAGCTTCACGAACTCAAAAATCCCGCGGTCACGAGGTCCATAGACGGCCGGGGGCCGTACGACCGTCACCGGGAAAATACCGGCAAACGCCTCGAGTTGTTTTTCACCGCCGAGCTTGCTTTCCCCATACGCCGAAATGGGTAGAGCGGTATCGGATTCGCGTTTAGGGCTTAACGATAGCGCTGGTCCCGTCGCGGCGACGCTGCTCACGTACACAAATCGCTTTAAACCCGGGTTTGCTTCGGCGCATGCCTTCGCTAAATTACCGGTACCCGTGGCGTTGTGGAGAAAAAACTCCTCTCGTGACCTTGCGCTTATGCTCCCTGCGACATGAAAAACGACGTCGATTCCTTTTACGACTTCTTTGAGCGAGGCTGCATCGCACAAGTCCCCAAGCGCAGTTTCAAAATCAAGGCCTTGCAAATTCCCACGGGGGCTTGTTTTCCTCAAGAGGGCCCGGACTTTGATGTTCTTGGCATTCAACTGCCGAATCAATTCGCTTCCGATAAAGCCGCTTCCGCCGGTTACCAATGCTTGCATAAGAAAAAGTTCTATGAGACACGCCCTCTGAAGTCAATCCAACTCAGGCTCAATCTATGCAAGATCCAGCATATCCTTCACCGAAATGGTGGCCAAGAGTTCCACGTACCAAGCCGCCCAAACCTATCCGCGGCACGATATTGACCGTTTTAGGTTGCGGTACATCAACCGGCGTTCCATTACTCGCTTGTCGATGCGCCACTTGCAGGTCAAAGGATCCTCGCAACAACCGAAGCAGGGCAAGCGTGTTCGTGCAGGCAAAAGGCTCAACCTTCTTGATCGACACCTCGCCTGACCTCAGGCTTCAATGCATGAGAAATAAGATCTTCTGGGTGGATGCCGCTCTATTTACCCATCCGCATGCGGATCACATTCATGGGCTGGATGATCTTCGGAGCCTCAACTTCCTCATGGCCAAACGCATTCCGTGCTACGGAAACTCGTGGCTGATCGAGAGTTTGCAGAACAAATTCGACTATATTTTCAAGAAAACGCAGATCGGCGGAGGAAAACCCATGCTTGATCTTCATGTTCTGACGCGGCCGAAAATGATCGCGGGCGCCAAGGTCATTCCGCTTGAGTTGATCCATGGTCGAATGCCCGTGCTGGGATTTCGCATCAATGATATTGCTTACATCACCGACTGCAGCTATATTCCCGACCGAACTTTTAGGTATTTGAAAAATTTGAGTGTTCTCGTGTTGGACTGCTTGCGTCCTGCGCAGCACGAGACGCATTTGAACGTTGAAGCATCGCTTGCGATTGCCAAAAGAATCGCAGCCAAGCGCACGTACCTTACCCATATGGGTCACGAGCTTGAATACAATGCATTTAAGCGTTCATTGCCTCGAGGAATAGTGCCAGCGTATGACGGTCTTAAGATTCGAGCCTAGGGCCACAAAGCAAAGCATATCGATAGAGCCAATAAGGAGGCTAAAAAATGATCGTAGGGGTACCAAAAGAGATTAAGAACAATGAAAACCGAGTCGGAATGGTTCCATCGGGTGCGAGAGCCCTGAAGCAACATGGCCATACCGTACTGGTTCAAACTCAAGCAGGCCATGGCATCGGCATTTCAGACGAAGACTACGTTAAGGCAGGCGCCACGATCGTAGGCTCGGCGAAAGAAGTCTACGCGAAAGCAGAGATGATCGTGAAGGTGAAAGAGCCTTTGCCGGAAGAGTACAATCTGCTTCGTGAAAATCAGATCTTGTACACCTACCTGCATCTCGCTCCGGCGCCTCAGCTCACCAAGGCTCTCATGGAGCGCCGAGTGATCGCGATCGCTTATGAGACGATTCAGGCTGAAGACGGATCGCTTCCGCTTCTCACCCCGATGAGCGAAGTGGCCGGCCGTATGTCGACCCAAATCGGCGCCCACCTCTTGGAAAAAGCCAACGGCGGCAAAGGAGTTCTCCTTGGAGGCGTGCCGGGCGTACCTCGCGCAACAGTGACCATTCTTGGCGGCGGCATTTCAGGCACTAATGCAGCGAAGATCGCAGCCGGCATGGGGGCTCAGGTCAATATTCTTGATGTGAGCGCGAAACGCCTTGAATATTTGGATCATATCTTTGGCGGAACCGCGCAAACTTTGTTTTCAAACTACGAGAACATCGAGAAGTCTGTAAGAGAATCTGACCTTGTCATCGGTGCTGTCCTGATCGCAGGCGCAAAAGCCCCGAAACTTGTGAGCAAAGACCTTGTTTCAGAAATGTCCCCGGGTTCGGTGATTGTTGATATCGCCGTTGACCAAGGTGGTTGCATCGAAACATGCACTCCGACCAGCCACGACAATCCGACTTACACGGTGGATGGGGTCATTCATTACGCTGTTCCTAATATGCCAGGAGCCGTAGCCAGAACCTCAACCTACGCGCTCACCAATGTCACCATGAAATACGGGTTGATGCTTGCCGACCTTGGCTTCAAAGAAGCGGTCTCGAAGGATCCAGCTCTTTATAAAGGCGTGAATGTCTACAACGGCAAGGTAGCTTACCTTCAAGTCGCGAAAGACTTAGGCCTGCCCTATGAGCCTGTGAGAGTCTAGTCGCCTTGCATGTGATAGGCGTTGCTGAGCTTGGATTGTTGCTGCTTTCCCTGCTGGGCTCTCTCGCGTGGGCTTTGCGTCTTTACAGCAATTGGACTTTTGATTTTGGCTCTTATTACGTGGCGGCCCAGTTTGCTTCCGAACAATACCAAATGTTTCGGGATCATATCGACCACAAGGGCCCTGTTTACTCGCTGTTTCTCAAAATGATCGGATTGGTCATTGGGTATGGGAGCTGGCAAGCTTACATCTCATTAGCCGTTACCGCGTGGATTTTTCTTCTTTCGATGCTCTGGATCGCTAAGCAGCATGGCAGAAGCATCCGGGAACGTGCATTTTACCTCTTTTTAGGGCTTGCATCGCTTGTGTTTCAAACGCCCAACAGTTCATTGCCCCTCTTGCAGCTGACCACCCTTTTTCTTTTCTTTCAGTGGGGATGGAAGGCTTCCCGGAAAACAACGCTTGATTGGAAAACGGCCTTTGCGATGTCGTTTTTCTTTGCACTCAGTTTTCTCAACCGCATCGATTCTGTTTTCTATTCTCCATTGTTTTTGGTGGTCGCATTGACGCGCGCGCGAACCGACGCTTTTGGCAGCAGGTTACTTAAGCTTGGGCTCACCAGCATCATCGCGATAACGGCAATCGTTGCGATTTCTGTGGTTTCACTGCACATTTCTTCCGTACGCGACATGATGGAAGTCAATTTCATCGTAAACCGTGACTATCGCCTCATGGCCACGGGTTATGCCGTGACTTTGGAGCGTTTGTTCTTTAGGCCATTGCACCTAAAGCTTGCCCTGCAAAACGGCCTGATTTTAAGTTTGCTGCTTACGCTCTATTCACAGCGTCGCAGCCTGAATAGGCAAGCATTCAAGCGTTGGAAAAAAAGGCCTGAGTTCTTCTTTCTCTTTTCGATCGCCGTCCTCTGCATAGGGCTTTACATCTACACTTGCTCTGAAAAAGATTACCATTTGCTCATCTTGTATCCGCTGTTCTTTTTTGTGATCGCTTTTGAACGCTCGCGATGGATTCATCGCCTCGTGTTGGTCGCGCTGCTTTCAGTTCCCTTTGCATTTGACGTGTATTCCAGAGGTCTGAAAAGCCTTCATTTTAGCTTCAAATCACCGGCGGAACAGGAGCTGATAGAAGTGTTACAAGATCATCCAAACTATTTAAGCCTCTTTGGAGCGCCTTGGGTTTATTCACTCACTGGAATGCGGCCTCGCTTCGGCGCAGTAACGCACGTTTACTTGAACCGCATTTTCGCGGACCTGCAAGCCGCTAGAAAACTGAGAAATGAACTTAAGTTTTTAAAACCAGGCGACGTTGTCATCGTAGATGCTGGCAACGCTAAAACATCAGTCATTGATGAGTATTCGCAGGTAATGGCCAATAGCGAGGTCATCAAAACGATTGGCAACGCTTATGAAGTAAGAAGGCTGCGGTAAGTTTGAGTTAAAACACTGCGCTTTGACCACGAGCGATAACTATTATGAAGAATCTTTATCGCCGAATCCTTTGCACCCCGCTCAAATCGCATTTATACTTTTATCTATGGCAGCAGAAGGCGGTGGCGCAGCAGAAGAAGCAGGCGGCGGGGAAGCCCCGAAACCAAGGGCAAAACCCAGCCTGCAAATGATCATTCTTTTGGCAAATATGGCGTTGGGCCTAGCCGCGCTTGGCGTGTTCGCGTACACGAAATTGCTCTACCAAAAACCTGCAATCACTGAGCAAGCTGAGCTTCAGAAAAAAGAAGAAGAAGCAAAAGCCAGTTCGGCTCCTGAAGGGCCAGTGATGGTGGACTTCGATCAATTGGTCGTAAATATTGCGATGACCTCAGGGAAAGCCCACTATGCGACGCTTGTTTTCGCTCTTGAGTGTCGCGATCAGGAGATCGCCAGCCAGGTCAAAACCAAGAAGGCGCTCTTTATTGACAAGGTCATTTCTTCATTAGCGAAACGGCAGGTCACCGAGCTCAATACCATCCAAGGCAAGCTGCTTCTCAAGACCGAGCTCTTACGAGAGTTCAACTCGATCTCTACGCCGGGTGGGATCAACAATCTCTACTTCTCAACTTTTATAGTGCAATAGGCTCTTCTCATATCAATGCATCTGCCGCATCGGACAAACTGCGATTAGAAGATCCTAACTCATTACTAGAACGTGATGCCGACTTTTACTTGCGACGCGAACATAAAGTCCGTGTTAAATCGGGCAGGATTGCTCAAGTTGGTGAATGCAAAATAATCCCCTGGGAAGAAAAAGCCAAAATCCCAGCCGAAAGTCACGTTTTCATCCCATTGGAATCCAAGGCCATAGTCCATTTCCCAACCCATGAACGAGGATTGATTGCCAATTCCATCAAAAAACTGGCGGCTTTCGTGATTGTAAAACCTTCGATTTGCCGTGGCCACCTCGTCAGCGAATGCAAAAGCAAAGGTGCCCTTCAAGGTCCACTTGTCGAGTTTCGCTTTTGGAGTGATTGAGAAGTAATTGGCATTCACAATCGTCGCATCATAAGGCGAATTCAGGTTCGCTGCCGCAACCGTATCCGGGTTGTTATTCGATAACCCATAGAGGTTGTAGTGGAACATGATAAGGCCTAAGTCATAATTCCGATTGAGATAGATCGCCCTAAATTTATTGTCACCTGCAGAACCCGGAGGTTGACCAGGAACATGGCCAGCTTTCAAATCCACATCCCAAACATCTGATGTGTAGCCACCCTCAAAAAGCACGGCGAAAGCCTTGTATTGAAATTCATTCTGGCCATCGATCGCACCTAAATCACCGTTGAAAAGCGGAAGCTCGCCGCCGATCCAGAAACGCTTCCACTTCTTCTTGGCGTAGAAGTCGAACAAATTGTAATTGATCCGGGTTGAACCTAGCGGATTGCCTGCAGCATCGCGCGCAAAAGCGATCGACTTTTGCGAGGGATTGCCAGTGCGTTTAGTCCACATCATGCCGAATTCAAAATCATCTTCTGAATTGTCATACTTCACCGCAAGATCGTAGTCAGTGATGTCGTCATGGCCTTGCGCGGTATTTCCGTTGATCGTGGCGCCACCAACATTGTTACCCGTAGCTACTTTTACCAAAGCAGGTTGGATGTAGAAGTTCCCGAACTTGCTGGTCAATCGAATCATGTCACCAGTGCTTTGATAACGGTCAAAGAGGTCATCGCCTGCGTCCCAGATACCACCCAAACCCCAGTCGATTGGCGCACGTCCCAATTCAATCGTCCCAAAATCAGTCTTCAGGTTAGCCCAGTAACGCTGAGCACCAACCACAAAATTATCGCGGCTAGAGTTCGTGAAAATCAACGGTTCATTCCCTGAAGAAGGAAAACTTCGCCCCAAAAACCCATAAATTGGGCTCCCTAAGTGAAGCTCGCTGCGGATATCGACGCTATCATTGACGATTACCTTGGGTTTTAATCGAAAAAATGCCGAGTACCAGACGACATTCTTTTCGCCGACGCCAGGAACGTAAGGAGAACCTGCGTTGCGGAAACCAGGATCATTGTCGTAGCCAGGACGGCTTCGATCAAGCTGGTAGTTGTTTAACCAGTGGTTGTCGAACCAAAACTGCCCGCTCCAATCGAGCTGAATAGCATGCGCCATGCGCAGCCCCGCAGTAGTGGTAATGCCGACCATGAACAAAGCGATGCTGATCCAACGTTTCATCAAAAACCTCTCGGGAATGAAAAAACCGAAGCTTGTTTGCTTTTAAGGATTAAGAAGTCACTATATAAGAATAAGTTAGTCAAGCCTTACAGGACACCAGGAACGTGAATTTACCCCAAAGGACGACTTTTCAGAAAATTGGATTAAAACGGATTCTCGGGTGGGGCTTTGTCAGCTCATTGGTGGGTTTGGCCATCTTTTCTGTGTATTGCGGCATCCTGTTTCATGAACTTGAAGCTCTGATGGCTCAAGAAACAAACTCACGTCCCTCGATCATCTACTCTGATTTTTTTGTCCTAAAAAAGGGCGATAACTTTGAAAACACTTTCCTGACCGAACGACTCCGTGATTTGCGAATCCCTTTCATGAAAACCGAAACTGAGATTGAATGGAAGAATCCAAACTTTGAATACCCCTCTTCGGTTGTGCCTGCCGACTCAGAGTTGCGCGCAAGCCTTGGCAAAAAAGTTAAAATCGAAATCGATGAGGGCAGGATTGAGTCTATCGAGATAGACGGTGATGATGTCGACGCCGTTCTCATCGAACCCGTGCCGGTTGCACAGCTCTCTGGCTCGAACCGCTCGATTCGCGACTATGTGCCGCTGGATAAGATTCCCACCAGGCTTTTACAGGCAATAATCGCCATCGAGGACCAGAGGTTTCTCGAACATTCTGGTTTTGATCCCCGAAGCTTTGCCCGCGCGGTTTGGGTCAATTTGCGTGAGCGCGCCCTAAGCCAAGGCGGCAGCACGATCACGCAGCAACTCGTGAAAAACCTGTTGGGCACCTATCAAAAAACCTTATTCCGAAAAGTAAGAGAACTCATCTTGGCCCTGCTCATGGAAGCTCGGTACAATAAAGATGAGATCTTAGAGAAGTACCTCAACGAAGTTTACGTAGGTCAGATCGGTTCACTAGAAATTCACGGCGTGGCCGAGGCTGCGCGTTACCTCTACAACAAACAGCTCGAGTCTCTATCGATGGCTGAGATGGCGCTGATCGCAGGCATCATTCGAGGTCCCGCCTATTACTCGCCGTCGCGCCACTTAGATCGCGCGATTGAACGCAAGAACACGGTTTTGAAGAAAATGGCCGAGCTCAAGCTGATCACCCAGAACGAACTGAAACTTGCTTTGAATGAGAAGCTGTCGTTCGTGCCTCCTTCACTTGTCAATAATAAGGCACCGTACTTCGTCGATTACGTGAAATCGCAGGTGCTCGAGCAACTGGGGGAACGAATTTCGGCTGAAGACCTGAGTACCGAAGGGCTCAGGGTCTTCACGACGCTTGACTTGCCTCTGCAACGGCGAGCCGACCAAGCCGTGCTTACAACTGTGCGTGAGCTTGAGGGGCGTTACAAGATCTCTCGTCCTTTGAGGTTAGAAGGCTTGCTTGTGGCGGCCGAGCATTCGACGGGATTTGTTCGCACTTTGGTCGGCGGAAGATCTTATGCCGAAACGACCTTCAACCGGGTGCTCAATATGAAACGCCAGGTAGGAAGCACGTTTAAACCTATTGCTTACCTTGCGGCCCTTCTCAAGGGATCTGATAGCTCTGGAATCCGTTACACAGCGGCCTACATGATTGACGATGAGCCTTGGAAATACACTTGGGAGAACAAAAGCTGGTCACCTAAGAATTATGAGCGGGAATACCGTGGACACATCACGCTTCGCGAGGCATTCGCCAACTCTGTGAATATCCCGATGGCCAAGATCGCGACCGACACCGGAATGAACCATGTGGTTGAAGTGGCAAAGAAATTGGGCATTCGAGAACCCCTGACACCGGTACCCTCTCTGAGTCTTGGGTCGATTGACCTCAAACCTTTTGAACTCTTGCAAGCCTATTCAACGATTGCCAATCGTGGGCAACGCGTTGAACTCACGACAGTGCGCGCGATTACCGATGAAAATGGGCGCACCCTTGCTCGTTTCATTCCCGAGGTTGAGCAGGCTCTCGAACCTGCCGTAATGGATCTTTTAGGGGACCTGCTCAAGAGTGTAGTCAAAGAAGGCACAGCGAAGAGCTTAGCTGCGATGGGATACTCTAAAGTTACCCGAGGAAAAACCGGTACCACGAGTTTTTCTCGAGATGCTTGGTTCGCAGGTTATTCG
>JBFMCE010000054.1:0-29068 GCA_040754655.1 Bdellovibrionota bacterium
AAAACAACCATCTCAGGTAAATAGCCGGAAACGATGAGTCGCTTCTCACTAAGAGAAATTGTAATTTCATTTCCGAAATCAGAATCTCCCTCAAGGTGTCTGTAGCGTCCAATAAGTTTTTTGAGCCCGTTTTCGACATTCGCTTTTTGCACCACTTTACTTAAAGTTTTTTCACAAGCCTTATCGTTTGCATGCGCAAAAGCGGGTGCGAAACACAAGAGCGCGACAACTGAAAAGAGGCTGACAAGCGTTTTGATTTTCATAGAGCGGCTCATTAACGTTATGCGTCAATAAAGTCAATGCATTTGCTCGTAACATTATTGGTTCGTGTAAATTATCGCGAACTGTCCGTGGTTCGATTCTAAAAGGACCATTAGACTTCAATAAACTTAATTACGGAGACTCCAAAAACACTGCGGATAACGGTGTTAAAGCTGGACCTGCCATCATTAAGATACTCATCGCCGCTTACTCAAGGCTTGGGCCTATCGTTCGAAACGTCGAGCCCGTGCTCAATATCCTACGCAGTGCTCCATCGTCGTCTTCATCTAAGATATCGCCGATGATTTCTTCTAAAATATCCTCCATGGTAACGATTCCAGCCAAATTATTTCCAGCGTAGACGATACTCAAATGGCTGCGTTTTTCTTGCATCATCCGAAGTGCCTTTAGGAGAGGATCGCCTTCTCGTACTTGTACGACGGAACGAACGATGGATGTCCAATCCTCTCTACCAGCTGCGCGAAGTGACATGAATTCTTTGGTATTAATAATTCCTGCAAGTTTACCTTCGCTCAAAACAGGAAGCCTTGTATGCCCGGATGTAATAATTACTTTCTCTACCTCTAAAACAGATTGCTCGCCGTTGACCGCAGTCACTTGCTCCCAAGCGAGGGAAACATCTTTGACTCGCTTTTTTTCTACGTTCACGAGATTAATGACGTATTGTCTTGCCTGTTGTGAGAGCTGATCGAGCTCAACTGTGTCAGGCTGAGTAAGCTGTGGATCAATCTTTGCTCTTTTGAAAAATACTTTAAGGAAAGTTTTGGTCGACCACTCTAAGCTTGAAATAACCGGAGCAAAAATGCGCTCAAAAAGAGTAAGCCATCTCGCTGATTTGAGTGCAATACCTACCGGATTTCGTAAAGCAAGAGTTTTGGGAACAAGTTCACCGATGACGACACTGAAATAGGTCAGCGGAATCACAATCAGTACGATCGACAAAAATTCTGCCGTATTTTCTTGTAAATCAAACCGCGCTTGAAGAATGGGGCTGATCGATTCCTCGGCTCCCGCACCGCCAACAGCAGCGGCTAGAGCTCCAACTAAAGTGATACCGATCTGAATGACTGACAGGGTCCGTTCTGGATTTTCCCTAAGCTTTAGGATTCTTTGAGCATCGATATTTTTATTGCGACTAAGGTCCCGAAGTCGTGGTTTTGGGATGGTGACAAAGGCCATCTCAGCACCTGCAAGTAGGGCGTTCAACAAAAGACAAACGATTATAACGATGATTTCTTCCATATTTCAGAGCGATCTTAGCACTTCGTCGTAAATGGGGCGATCAGAGTTTGACCTTTCATTTTTCCTCCGGTAGCTTGACCCCTTGAATGTTTAGGGGGATTTGTTCATTTATCATGATTGGCTTGGCGGCTATTACAATGGCTGCGAATTTCTCGGCTTTATTTGAGCTTCGAGAAATAGGTACTGCTTTGCATCTCGCCTCTTTTTCAGAGCATTTAGACCACGATAGTGATGAACACGAAGCTGACCACGACCATCACCATAATGACACCGATGGGGCGACCCAACACTCCCATACGCACAAGCATTCACCCGACGGGGAAACCCACGAACATACCCATGTAGATCCTGGTTTTTTTGCAACCACGACAGGCTGGGTAGATGCGGCTCCAAATCAAATAGTGAAGGCTATAATCAATTGGTCCCAAAAGCTGCCGACAGCACTCAATGAGAAAATTCCAGCAAGCGCACTCGTTTTGCTCGTCTTTCGTCCGCCGATCGTTTGAATCTCAACCCAAGCTCAAAATAAAAACCGACTATAATTATCGTCCTTTTTGGGACCAAGGGTCTCAAAAAGTGAGGATGGACTAGATGCTAAATGCGATCATTCGTTTCTCGTTAAAAAACAGGCTTACGGTACTGCTCATTGCCATCGCGATGATGGTCTATGGTGGTTGGATCACAACGAACCTACCGGTTGATGTGTTTCCTGATCTCAACCGCCCGACAGTCTCCGTTTTGACCGAAGCCCATGGACTTGCTCCCGAAGAAGTAGAGACGCTAGTTACCCTGCCGATTGAATCGGTACTGAATGGTACGCCCGGAGTGATTCGTGTGCGCTCATCGAGCGGCATTGGCATCTCGATCATCTATGTCGAATTCGATTGGGGCACGGATATCTTCAGGAATCGCCAGTTTGTATCTGAGCGTTTGCAGCTGGTGAAAGAAAGACTTCCTGAAGGAATGACTCCGGTGATGGGACCGATCAGCTCGATCATGGGAGAAATTCAGTTCGCAGGATTAACAAGCCCAGATGGCAGTGTTTCTCCAATGGATCTACGTTCGGTTGCTGACTGGACTGTAAGGCCAAGGCTCATGACGATTCCAGGCATTAGCCAAGTTGTTGTGATGGGTGGCCAGGTGAAGCAGTATCAGATTCTTGTTTCCAGCGACAAACTTCAACGTCGCGGCATTTCATTAGAAGACTTAAAGCACGCTCTTGCAGAAATCAGCGAGAACACAACTGGTGGTTTTATTGATTTAGATGAAAAAGAGTATCTCATTCGTCCTTTGGGTCGCGTTGAATCTATAGAGCAAATTGAAAATTCTTCAGTTGGTCTGCATCTAGGTAGACCTGTGCTTGTCAAAGACGTTGCTGAAGTTCGCGTTGGTCCGAAAACAAAGCGTGGTGAGGCTTCAATCAACGGCAAACACTCAGTCGTCATGACGATTCAAAAGCAACCAGGTGCCAGCACGATTGAGTTGACTCGAAAAATCGATGCCATGCTCGTTGAGCTCCAAAAGACGCTTCCAAAAGGAATGAAAATCGAAGGCGATCTATTTAAGCAATCGCGTTTCATCGAGGCTTCAATTTTAAACGTCGAGCACGCTCTGCGCGATGGCGCGATCATGGTAGCGATCATTTTATTCTTGTTTCTAATGAATGCCAGAACAACAGCAATCACTTTGATCACGATCCCGCTGTCTCTTTTGGTCACGGCGATCATTTTCAAATTCATGGGTTTAAGCATCAATACAATGACTCTAGGCGGGCTTGCCGTTGCCATTGGCGAACTCGTGGATGACGCAATCGTTGATGTTGAGAACGTATTTCGGAGACTGCGGGAAAACAGATCATCCCCACAGCCAAAATCCGCGCTTCGAGTCGTCTTTGACGCTTCTTCCGAGGTAAGAAACTCGATCGTATTTTCAACGATCATCGTAATTTTGGTCTTTATTCCCTTGTTCGCACTGGGTGGAATCGAGGGGAGGCTTTTTGCACCTCTCGGCGTCGCTTATATCATTTCTCTCACGGCCTCGCTCATCGTATCGCTCACGATTACCCCAATTCTTTGCTCCTATCTTCTGCCGAACTCCAAAGCGACACAGCATCGCGAGGATGGGCCGTTTGTTCGATACTTAAAAAATCTCGATCAAAAAATCCTCGTAAAGACCATCAAACGTCCTTATGAGGTTTTGGCTGGCTGCGCGGTTCTGCTTTTGGGAGCACTTCTTCTTTTGCCTCTCATGGGCAGTAACTTCTTGCCTGCTTTCAATGAAGGAACGGCAACTATTGGCGTTGCGGCTGCACCTGGAATTTCTTTGGCCGCGTCAGATGAGCTTGGGACAAAAATCGAGGAAGCCATGCTTTCGATCCCTGAAGTCAAGTCCACGATAAGAAGGACCGGACGCGCCGAAATGGATGAACACGCCGAAGGCGTGCATTGGAGCGAGATCGATGTAGATTTTAAGGAAGCGGGAAGGCCTCGGCCGATTGTTCTCCAAGAACTGCGCGATAAGGTGGAGAAAGTAGGCGACGTTTACGTCAACATCGGTCAGCCCATCAGCCATAGGCTAGATCATCTTCTCTCAGGTGTCCGCGCGCAGATCGCGGTTAAAATATTTGGTCCTGAATTGACTGAACTTCGAAGGCTCGGCGGGCAAATCGAAGGCATCCTAAAAGAAATCCCGGGAATAGTTGACCTTCAGCTCGAGCCCTTGGTTTTGATCCCGCAGTTGAAACTTGCCATTGATCGCGATGAAACAAGTAAATTCGGCATTCGTCCCGGTACCCTCGCCGAAGATATCGAGATGGCGCTGAACGGGGTGGCTGTGGGGTCCGTTCTCGACAATCAGAAAATTTACGACATTTTCATGCGCCTTGACGATCGGTCCCGGGCAACTCCTGAAACGATCGGATCGATCCTCGTCAAAACGCTTCCTACCGGCAATGTAATTCGCATAGATGATGTCGCTCAGGTCTACAAAGGCACGGGACCCAATATGGTTAATCGCGAAGACATGCAAAGACGAATCGTGGTCTCGGCCAACTCGCAAGGCCGAGACTTAGGAAGCTTGATTGCCGAAATCCGTTCAAAAATCGCCGAAAAAGTGAAGTTTCCGACAGGATATTTTGTGTCCTACGGCGGCCAGTTTGAAAGTCAGCAGAAAGCTTCAAGGCTTCTCCTTTTTCTGGGAGTTCTGTCGCTGCTAGGAATTTTTCTAGTGCTCTATGTGCACTTTCGATCAATCGCGCTCACTCTTCAGATCATGTTAAATGTGCCACTCGCCTTGATCGGAAGCATCATCGCCATTTTCTTGACCGAGCGAGTGTTATCCGTTGCTACTCTGATCGCATTCATCACGCTCTGTGGGATCGCCAGCAGGAATGGAATCATGATGATCAGCCACTATATCCATCTCATGAAAGAAGAAGGTGAGGCATTTAGCGAACACATGATTATTCGGGGTTCGCTTGAAAGGCTGGTACCAGTTCTAATGACTGCTTTTTCGGCGGCCCTTGCGCTTGTGCCCCTTTTGCTCTCTAAAGGCGAGCCAGGAAAAGAAATCTTATATCCTGTAGCGGTCGTGATCGTGGGTGGGCTTTTTTCCTCTACTCTTCTAGACATCATTGTGACTCCCGCAGTCTTCTACCGCTTTGGGCGCAGACCCGTCGAAAAACTTATTCGATTCCAAAAACAAAAAAACGAAACTCTCATGAAAGGAGACGACCTATGACGAAATACGCTGTTTTCTTGAGTCTGATTTTTTCCTCTTTTGCTTTTGCCCATGATGAAGGGCATGGACCGAAACTTACGGGCGTAGGAGACGAGGGTGGAATGCTATATAGTGTTATTGAAAAGAATCCAAAAAAGGTCGCCAAAAAGGGCGCGGAAAAGCACTCGGATAAGCCATCCTTAGTTTACCAAGCAGAACTTGTCAGGGAAAAAGACGAGCAAGGGAATCCAAAAATCAAAGTGTATTTATATGAAGCTGAGATGGTAGACGGCAAATTAAAACGCCTTGAAGCGGAGCAAATGCCTGATGGGGCACACGGCATCGTAGAAGTGATGAAAGATCTGAAAAAGAAGAAGTGGGTTAAGGAATCCGAATTTAAATTGGCAAAAAATGAGAAATTTCTTGAAGGCAAACCGAAATCTCCGTCAAAAAAACCATTCAATATCGATGTTACTATGAAGGAAAAAAGTGGAAGAGAGCTTCTAGTAGCGTTTGACGGCTTAGAATAAATAACAATACGCACAAGGTGGCCTGTAATGCGTGGTTTGATTGCTCGATCTATTGTTGCTATCGCTGTGTTGACGGTTCCCTGTTTGGGTTTTGCCGCGAAGACGGTCAATTTAACCTATGACGATCTTGCGAAACTTGTTCAAGAGAACAACAAGACGGTCACGGGAACAAAGCGATTTACTGAAGCAGCTGAAACAAGAACGGGCCACCTTGTGCGCTCCTACCTTCCCACCCTAAGAGCTGAAGCCGGAGGTGAGGCTTTTCAAACCGGTGCTTACAAGCAACAAACCGAGCCCTATGGCGGTGCAGAAGCAAGAATTAATCTCTTCCGTGGCGGTCGAGACGCTCTTGAGGAAGATGCTAGGCAAGCTCAGGTTCAAGCATCCAATGCCAATGAAAAAAGAACTTATCTTTCGGAGCTCAATCAAGCTCGCGACGTTTATTGGTCTTTGGTTTTCACAAAAGAGATGATCAACATCTTAAATGATGCCGTAGAACAAAATGAAAAAGCACTTTCCATGGCCAATCGCAGGATCCAAAGAGGATTAGGCACTGAAACAGATAGGCTTGAGTTCGAAATCTACCGCTCGCAGCTCAAAGAAGAGATTGAAAGCCTCGAGCATGAAACAAAACTCATCGAGATTCGCCTTGCCGCCATTGTCGGACTAGATACCGATACGAGGTTTAAAACGCCTGTAAAAATCGAACACGAACACGATGATCCCCTGATTCAAGAAGCTTATAGCCCGGCTTCTCATCCTGAGGTCGTAAGTCTTAAGGCAAGTTCAGAAAGTTTTTACGCGCAAAAAAGCGCATCCAATAGATGGTGGGCTCCGTCTGTTGATATCTATGCGGGTTACTATCTTTACACGCTCAGAGATCGAGACTACCTCGCCAGGCGGCTTCGTGACGACACGGTTGCGGGCGTAAGATTCACCTTTGAGCTCTTTGATGGCCTAAGGTCAGCGTCTGATGCTTCAGCATTTTCACTTCAAGCGCAAGGTTATGAAGAGCAAGCCGATCAGAGGATAAAAAACGCAGACGCGCACGTGCAAGTGGCTAAAGAAGATTTGAAACACGATCACGAACTTATCCACAATGCTGAAGAACGCATTGTTCAAGGGAAGAAATACTTAGCTCGCACACTCGATGAGTACAACCGCGGGGTGAAGAACTCGATCGATGTTTTGGGAGCAGCACAAAAGTATCAGTCGTTTTTACGTCAGTACGCCGAACGCAGAAGAGACTACAAAATCACCAAAGATGGGCTGCTGGCTTTAATGGGGAAATAGTTTTTTAGAGGGGGAGTAAAAGGGGTATGAAAAATTTAATACTGATCGCTTTAATCGCTTTGCTAAGCGTAGGCTGCAGCAACGACGACGATGCTATGGCTGAGAAAGCTAGGCTCGAGGGACGAGAAGCAGCGAAAACTCAGGTTGACGCCGAAAACGAAAATCTAGCTAAACGTGCAAAGGCCATGGAAGACGATTTAAGCTCAAGGCAGCGCTTCTACCAGGCTGTAAGCGGCATCTATGAGGGAAAAATGCGAGATGCTAGAAACGCTGAGTGGAACGTGCGCTTAACCTTAGTATCCACTTTGCCCGTCTATCAACCCAATCGCACCAGAACTCCTGCTGAGATTGAAGCAGACATCAATAATCTCTATCTGAATGTGCAAACGCTTCAGTGGAACAGATCGCAATCAAGCGCATCTGGTTGTGCATTTGAGAAAATACGTCCTGACCTCAAAACTGGACGTATCGAACTTGTAGCTCCTAACTGTCCGAACTCTTATTCCATCGATCTTTCTGAAGAAAGCCATATGGAATCAAATATGGAAATGGCACAAGCACTGCAAATCAGCTCAAACTTAACGGCTTCTCTTCTTTCAGGTCAGAAAGGCTCGATTGGCGCTCTCGCAGGCTATCGGCATTCAGCCCGAAGGTCATCGACCTATTCTTTTTTTGCGACGAGGGCTACTGGTGGAAGACTAGTTCCTGAAAACCCAGGATCAGCAGTGGATGAAGATGTCGCGATCCGAGTGCAAGAAATGGAAGCAGACCTAGCGAAGAGGCATGCCTTCTATTCTGCTGCCGCCGGAACGTATGAAGGAAGTTTCAAGATTTCCTCTACGGATTACAAAATTCGACTCACGTTTGTACCAAGCCTGCCTCCCTACACGGCTAATCGAATTCGCACGATCGAAGAAGTAACCTCTGATCTCACCAATCTTTATTTCAACGTGCAGGTCGTTCAATGGAACCCCAAGAACAATCTGAGCTCTGTGGGCTGTAGGATTCAGTCCGTAAGGCCTGATCTCGTCAATGGGAAGATCAACATCGCTTCGGAGTCTTGCCCGAATTTCTTCGCGCTTGAGCTTTTTGATGGAAGAAATCCACAGATAAAGTCACAGACCATCGCTGCCGAGATTCGTAAAGGTGACGCAAAGGAAGCTCAAGGAGTGCGAGGTGAAATTCGACCTACCACGAATGCTTCGATTTTCTCATTCACCGCTACGAGAACCGGAAATTGAGGTGGCAGATGAAGTACTTTATTCTAACGGCATTTCTGATCGTGGTTTTCACTGTCAACTCCGTCAGCGCCGCTCCGCCAAAAAGGCGGGTCTTTAGACCAGGAGAAGCGCCCGTTGAAATATCAATCGAAGACGTTGTTGAAAGACTGAAAACCGAGAATTTCACCGTCTACGAAAACGCACTTCGCGTTTACCAAACCAAGGAGGCAATTGAGATTGCCCGGGGAAATCTTCTTCCGAAGCTTAATCTGTGGCGGATTGCTAGTGTGGTGGTCGATCCCCTTTCTATTGTCGGTGTCATCGAAGATATCGCTCCGTTTTTGGTGCCGAATAATTGGTTTAGGTTGGAAGAGGCCAAGATCCTCAACCTTGCTCAAGCTGAGGCTTACCGTGCGCTTTGGGCAAATGAGCTCATGACGGCAAAGGCGCTATATTTTAGGCTTCTTTTTGATCGGGCTCTGCTTGAACACATCAAACAAACTGCCACTGAGCTTGAGGATCTTCATCTCATCATAAAGAGCAGGGAAGAGTTGGGAGGCGCTCCACAGGGTGCTTCACGCGATATCGAAGTGCGTATGCTTTCGCTGCAAGAAGATAGGCGTGCTTTAGAGATGCTCCTTTTAGAGGAACAAAATCTTCTTTCTCACATGATGGATCTCTCTGCAGATGAGCTAGTGACACCAGTGGCGGTGAAGTTGCCAAAATTTGAGGATCTAAAACCGCTCAAGGTTTCTGAGTTTGAGGCCCGGGTGCTTGCGACCTCTCCTGAAATCAAACAATTTGAGCATCTTATCTCTGCGGCTGATTACGTTAAGAATGAGGCTGCGTTTTCGTTTTTAGGGGCTTCTAGCGTGAGCCGAAGCGTGGCGGGTGGTATCTTTGATAGCCTGCCTGTTCAAAATGGCCTTGGATTTGGAACTCCAGCGTCTATGCGCATTGTGTCCGCACAAAAAGAAATATTAGAGTCACAGAAAAACGGAATATTTGAGACGGTGCGCAGGCAGCTCAAACTCTTGGTCAATGGCTACAATCTCGATATCGAGAATTATGCTAACCTTGAGCGCCGCCAAGATTTGACTAGAGCCTCTATCGAGCAGCTTTTTGAAAGAATGCGCTTAGGTCAAGATGTAGAAATGCGTCTCTTGGTGGAGTCTTGCCGTGATCACATGCAGGCAAGCACCGCCTTTTTAGCAGTGAAGTTTCGGTTTCTTGCGAATGAAGACAGGTTTTCTCGGCTAACCTTTTTGGGTGATTATGCAAGGTCGCCTGATTATATGGGTCAACTTAAAAAAACGAAGTCGCTTGATAGGCATTAGAATATGCCTTGGTTCGAAGGCTGGTCATTCAATGATTGTACTTAAACTTGAAGGACGGGAAGCTTCATTCGGAGCACGTGCAGACAAATACCCTTGATACCTCAAACCCTACTCCACTCTCCATCTCTGATCTGAGACTCCGATCTTCACTCAGGTCACTAACAATTTTCATCCCGTCCACGTCGCGAGCGAAAAAAAATGGATCCGGCTGGCTCTCCCTTTTAAAAAGAGAGCCAGCGGCGCAAGATGTGATTAAAAAGAAACGACCCTGTGGATTTTTTGAAATGTCCTGGGAAATCTCACTGCAACGTCCAGCTCGCCCAAAATCCCTGTTTGGGCTTACAACAACTGGAAGGTCACAAGTACAAGAGCTATGCCACCGAAGACCTGCAAGTAAGTAGTTGATCTTAAAAGAAATTATCACAATCCAAGTTTTTGCCAGGGTATGACATTCTGGAAAGGTGCGCACTGACACTGGTGCACTTTAGCGGCGCCTCGCCCCGCCCTTTCAATTCATTGACATACAGGTGGCTTGAAAGCCGCTCAACTTCAAGGCCTCGACTTTTTTCAATCGCTTGCAAAGCCACTAGGTCCAAAGTAAACCTAAAATCACTCCATGCAAACGCGAGCTCGCAATACAGCACTAGCAGCAGTCGTAGCCGTCGTTTTTTTCTTTTTTCTTGCGATCCTAGCGCTGAACACAAGCTTCTGGTGCGATGAGTTCGGTTGGGTTGGAGCGACCTATGGTTCGATCCAGGAAGCGATTCAGGTCGTGGCAAAAGACGTCAGCCCGCATATTTTCCTCGATGGTTTTTTCATGGCGATTTTTTCCAAGGCGGCTTTGAACCTTGGAATAAATCCTCATCTTGCGATTCGCTTGCACACCGTCGTGCTTGCAGTCTTGTTCGCGATGCTACCGTGGTTCATCAAAACCCTTTCACACCGCGAACGCTGGATTTGGACGGGTTGGGCGATTCTCAATTGCGCGCTCGTGCGAATGGCGGTCAATAGCAGACCCTACGCGAGCATTTTGTTTTTCTCAGCCGTAGCGCTTTTTGCTGCGATTGAATTCTCGAGATCTAAGGGCGTCTTTTCGCGCATTGCTCTTGTTTTGTCTATTCTGCTTACTCTAGGCCCTCTGACGCATGTGTATGTCATGATGCCGATTACGCTCTACGCTGTTCTCGTGCTCGCCTCACGAACTGATCTCAAGAGTAAACTCAAGTTCTTGGCTCCACTGTTGCCCGGAGTTCTCGTTTGTTTTTGGTGGTTTGTTTTCTTCAAACCGCACAGCTATCTCGCAGTATCATGGAACGAGCTTTTCTCAAGGCTGATGGCAACCCCGTGGCTAGATTACGCGCGCCAGATCCTTGGCGGCTTTTCAAACCCTGGCAAACGCTCTTTGATCGTGGCGCCTCTTGTCGGATATGGGATTTTCATTCAATGGAAGAAAGACAAAAGACTTTGTCTTTTTCTGATGGCAGCCCTTTTCAGCGGAATTGCCGTGCCTCTCTACCTTGACCGCAAATACAATTATTTTTTCGTACCCAGGCAGACCTTCACCGCGCTTCCGTTTTGGGGCTGGTTCGTGGTTGTGGCTCTTGATCAAATTTGTTTTTCAAAAATCCGGAGACCTGCCGTATCAACAGCGGTACTAGCGATGCTAACTCTGGTCGTAGGTTTGATCCCTTTGTACCGGCTCATTGAGAATATTCCTCCCTTTGTTGATCAACCACGTTTAAAACTTCGTGAAGCGGTTGCTCAACTCAAACCAGATCAAAAACTGATTGTGCTCTCTAGCTGCAACCGCAGCACCGCAGGACTCTATGTCTACCCAGACTATATGAAAGAGATGTTTGAGCGTTACCGCAAAGGCCAACCGCCCGAGGAAAGACCAACCGAAGAACGCGTGCCCTTTTGGGACTCAAGCTCACTGACCTGTTTTGGGAATATTCCTGAGAACTCACCCGACGCTGAACTCATGAAGGAAGTTCAAAGCCATCCCGAAAGATTCTTGGTGCTAGCGCCTTTTGATGTTCGAGTGCCCAGCAGGCTTCGCCACGTGGAGTGCGTCAGCGAAATCAATGGGCCGTGCGTTCGGTAGGTCCAAAACTTTTTGACAAGATCCGCACATGATCCGAAGGCTTTGAAAGAACAAACGCCTCTAAGACAAATTCACGCAAATCAAACTTTGGACCCACTTCAATACTACAAGCCACCCCACCTGTTTCACTTTGGCGCCGGACAAGTTTCGCGACAAACCCCTTTTTTTGCGACTGAGATACAAGCTCATAGGCATAGCTGCCGTCTTCATTTCGCCTCAATGTGTGTTTCAGTCCTCTCGACTGCAAATACCTCTCAGGTTTGAGGGGAAACGGCGAACTCATCTCAACGCGAACTGGCTTCCAATCGGCGGTCGTCATTCCCTGAAGCTTAGCCCATCCTCCCAGCCTCTGATTCACTTGCGAGAGAATAGCCAGATCACTAAGCATCGACTCAAGGGTCTTCACAGCATCCTTGTGCCAAACCAACGTAATGCAATCCTCGCCAGTGATCCAAGAAGGCTTCTCATCTCTTGACCAATACGACTTGCGATATCCACGGTAAAACACGCGTAGCCCAGGCTCTGTCAGCATAAGCGCTCTAGCTAACGCGACGCCGACCATCTTTCGCGGCACCCCGCGGCCAAGCTTTTCCACTTGCATCGAAAAATGCAGTTCTACTTCAGACTCGCGCGCTTCCTTCAGGCGGTTTTTAAACTGCTCAAGCGAGTAGGTTCGCTTTTGCTGCGCAAGCACGATGTCACGCACATGGTACCGAGTCGGGCACCCCCCGCAATGAAAGCACTTGGCCTTCGACCAAGAACGGCCTAAGCAATAATCAATCTCGACGAATGAACGGGCCCGTAAAACCTCATCCCACAGGAATTCTCGACGAACGCCTGTTTGGATCTTTGCCCAGGGTTTTTTGCGGCTCTCTTCCAAGTCATATCCTTTAAGCGACTCTACTGGATCTACGCCTTCGCCCAAGAGAGCTGAGTTCAGGGCTTGCATAAAACGATCAGGGACATCCCTGTAGTAAATGTAATCTGTTTTATCTACCGCACCGAGCAACGCCCGCGACACCTCAGGCCGGTCCGCGCGAACAAGAATCTGCGAGACCCAGTACTCTGGCAAATCAGCCGACTCGCGAAACTCAAGCCCCGCCGCCCTGACCCTGCCTGCAGCCTTCGAGATGATGCTCTGGTAATGCCCAACCGGATAAGCATTCTCAAACTCAAGCGGCGTCCACGGGAACCTCACCAAAGGCGTCATCGACAAGATGATCCGAGTGCCTGAGTGGTGCTTGCTTCGTATCGACTTCAGATGGTCAAGCAAGTCATCTAGAGCAGCAAAGTCTTGTTCCTCTTCCAAACCAGTCGCGATCAAGAATACTTTGAGCTCTCGCGCCTTCGATTTGAAAATCGCGGCCAAGCTCTGGTGCAACTGCTCAGGCTCAAGGTTTTTATGCAGATACTTTCGAAGCCTTGGCGAAATGCCTTCTAACCCGCAAGTGAGGCTGGCTTTTTCAATCGCATGCTGAAATTCAACCATCTGCGGATCGTGCGCCAACAGGTCAAAACGCTGGCTCTTCAAACCGATTCCTCGAAAGTGGGGGACCAAGTCCCACAAGACCTGATAAAGACCCGAGTGCATATTGAAGTTAAAGCTATAGATGTCGATGCGCTCAAGCCCCATCGATGCTTTCGCCCGCAAAGCCACTTCTCGCAGTTGATCGGCCTTCCGTTCGCGATAAGGCTTTCGATCCCAGCTCTCAGCGCAAAAACTACAAAAACACGGACAGCCTTCGCTGATCTGCAAGTGACTGTTTCCGAGCTGGTCCTCGATGTAATACACCGGCCCTGCCTCAAGCGCTTCGCTTTGGTTCAAGTTGGGTATAAAACTTTTCTTTGTCTCTCTCTGGTTTTCGGGCTGGAAAAAACCAGGAATCGACTCAAGCTCGCTCAAAATCTCAGATTTGGATTTCGAATTTTTCTTCCCGTCACGGCAAATCTCAAGAATATTTCGAAAGGCCTGATCGCTTTCCCCGACGAAGACGCCGTCGATCAACGGGTCATCCATCCAGATGGCCGAAGAATAAAGCGCGTTCGCCCCGCCAAGAATCAACAGAGGAAGATCTTCTCTCAAGAGACGTTCTGACTTTTTTAGCGGAATTCCACTTCTGCGCAAAAAGTGAGGGACGTTGATCAGCTCTTGAACGATCGAATTTGAAAAACCAATGAGATCAAAGGCCTCAGGCCCTTTCTTCGTTTTCGTGCCCAAGAGCCACGGAACCCCGGCCTTAGAAAAATGAGCCACGTCTGACCTGGGCGGCAGGTAAGCTAGATCCGGAAAAACATCAGGCGTATTTGCGGCGATCTGATACAGGATTTGATGGGTAAAGGAGTAACCTGTATCAAAATAGGTCGAAAGGCGCACAAAGAGCGCCCTAAACGCGCGTTGCTCGTACTCTTGCACGGGCAAAGTGTTGATTTCTTCTCCGCGAAGCCAAAGCCCCTGAGCCGTCAATTCAGGGTATATGCCTTCGTACCAATCGTGAAAATTCATGAGCGCAGAATTTATACCATTTTCCGAAGTATTTTGCTCAATATTTAGCTGCCGAGCATCGATGGCCGTGGTATACGCTCTCGCATGCTTTTAAAAGCTGCTTTTGCCATTTCTTTTTGTTTTTTTGTTCCGTTTGCCTCTGCACAAGATGTGCGAAAGAACCAGTGGCCGACGACTTGTCCCAACATTGACGCTGAGCAGACGTACACCTGTGAAGTGCAACGTTCTGGCGGAAACTATCTTCTGAGCGATGAAGTAACTTCATTTACCTTGAAGTTGAAGCGCTCTCAAAAAACGAATGCCCTGAAGATTTGGCTTTCACACAGCAACTTTTTAAACACCAACTTGGAAGTTTTATTTCGCTTGGACGGCGAATACCACCCGGGCAATATCTTTCGATCAAAACCTGCTTTTCAATACAACTCTCTTGCGTGGTGTATGGATCAAAAGTTCATTCTAAGCCATATGGCGAGGTTTTACCCGACGGGTGCTTTGGAGAACTATACTAAGAATTGGAAAATCGAAACTCAAGCGGATGGATCCCTTGATCTGGAAGAAATCCATCTCCAGCGCAAGACGGACGACCCACAGGGGTACATCCGAATCCAGTCTTGGAGCCATTGCGTGAAGACTGTTCAAGACTAATAGGACTCACCTAAAACCTACCGCATCATGAGAACATGCGAGCTCGCTTACCTTAAGAGGCCACGCGCTTCAAAACATCGCCGAAAAAAAACCTTCTGATCGAGGAGCAGGCTTTGCGCCCGGCCAAAGCGCTTCAGTGAAAAGCGGCGCTCTCTCGAAGAGACTTTCGCACCGTTTCACCACCTCATGCGTCTCAGGACGCGTCAGCGTGCAGACAGTATAGAAAAATCGCCCCATCGGCTTCAACAACACCTTCGCTTGAGCGCAGAGTTGCTTTTGAAGGCTACCCAACTCCAGCGCATGATCATAAGCCGATTCCCCCCACCGCAACGAAATTTGCGGTAGCTTTGCCAACGTCCCAAAACCCGTGCAGGGAGCATCAAGCCAAACGAGGTCATAAGATCCCTGATCAACCTGCGGCAAATCCTCTTCTTCTGCCCTCGTGCAAATCACTTCGACTTGTGGCCAACATCTCTTCACTAGCGGAAGAGCATCGCGTTTTAAAATTTCAAGCTGAGCCTCTGAACGGTCAAAAGACTGCCAGACTAGCCGGGGCACCGCGCCCGGGTTTTGACCTCTTTTGGCCGTCCAAGCGCTTAGGGTGCCTAAAAGCTTTCCTCCCTTGCCTGCTGCAAGTTCGCAAACTTGCAAGACTCTCCCAGACGAAATAGCGCTCAGTTTTTCAAGCTGGTCAGCGGCCTTCTCGCAGGCCCACTGGCTTGCCTCACCTTGGATCCGAACAGCGCCAGATTGAAGATCTTCCGTGAGGGTTGCGCCTGCTTCAAGAAGCAGGGCCCGAGGCGCTACGCGACTCAAGTAAGGAGTTGCCTTCGATCGACAAGATCCTCCGGGCATAGCGTACCCCAAGAATGGAGGCGCGATCTTCATCGTGGCAAGAGCACGAACACCGCGCAATCTCGCTGCTTTTTTATTCAACCCTGAATCGACCACAGTAAGGGCATCGAGCAGGCTTGCTGGCGCGTTTAGAACGGCCCACTCTAAATCATCCTGCGGCAATTGTTCCGTCGACAAGAGAGCCTCAAGCGCTTGGTCGCGTCGCACTCGAAGCGCTCCGGCTTCTTTTTCGATCGATTTCAACACTCCATGGACGAACTTCTGTTCTGCGTCTGAAACATTGTATTCTTTCGCCAAGTTCTGACTTTCCGCAAAGATCGCATAGGCGGGCACCCGATCAAGAAAGATCAGCTGGTAAGCTCCGAGAGCCAAGAGTTGTTGGACCCGCCGTTTTGGTTTCTGCTTGGTTCTTTGTGAGCAGACCCAATTCAGGAAACCCCACTCTCGCAGCACCCCCGCACCAAGTTCTTGAAACAATCCCCTATCTTCTGGCTTGAGTTTATCGGCCTGCAAGATCACCTGATGTTCTTTAGCAAGCGCTGTAGGATCTTTATCAAGAGCGGAGTCAATATACTCAAGGGCGAGTTTTCTGGTCGAAACCATGAAATGATCCTTACTTCGGTCTTGGGCCCATTTAAGAGATCAAATCCCTGAAGAGATCTCAAGACCCGATAAAGATTGCTCTAGTTCGACTCTGAGCCGGTTCCATTTCGGATCGCGTTCTCTGCGCAGAGCCTTCAAAGCCCAGTACTGGGCTTCAGGCTTGTGTTTTAAGCTTTTCCAGAGCGTTTGAACAGGCTTTGATCGCCAAGCGGCGCGCTTTTCGTCAACAAGAGACCTAAACCTCGCCAACTTCTCAAGCGAGGATCCTTTCTGGCAGCCCGCACCGCAAGCGCACAAAAGCTCGGATTCTTGCTTTGCCTCGGAAAGAAGCTTTCGCACATCTTCGCAGCGCGAGGTCAGAAAGAAGATCTCGGCAAGCCTCAGGCGTTCCGCTTGGGAAAGACTCTTTTCTCTTCTAGCTCTGTCCAGCCGGATCAGTTCCTTTTGAAGTGAGGACTCATGAGACCCCGCCGCAACCACGTACGGGATGGTCAAAGAGAGATAAACGCAAACAAAGACAAAACCCAGCAGTAAACTCTTCAACGCCAACTTCCAGTCATCAAAAACAAGGGTCCGATGAGTTCAGGTTGCGACACGGCTTGCGCCCCCACTCCAGCTTCCTCACCTAGGGCCGAGACAAACGTTCCGATCATCATTCGCGCAAGAACGCCTACCAACCTCGAAGACGACGACCCAGACTCTGCATCATCGTCAAAGTCACCCAGAATACGCTCAAGCGCATGGCGCTTTCTTTCTGCATAAACAAGATTGGGTTTTCCGCTGATGCCTGCCTCTTTGGCCAATGCCTCTACTGCGTCATTCATGCCGCCCAATTCATCAATAAGCTTGGCCGCCTTGGCTTGCTCTCCCGAGAAGATCCGCCCATCCGAAAGCTCGACCACTTTCTCCATGGTTAAATTGCGTCCAGAAGCAACAGCGCGACGAAACTGGCCCAAAACATTGTCAGCCATTCCCTGCAAAAGCTCTTTTTCCTCAATGCTCATCTCGCGACTTGGGGAGCCGACATCTTTGTATCGACCCGTTTTGATATTGTAGGGATTGATCTTCGCCCAACTATAGAGCTTTGAAAGATCCGCAAACTGCATGATCACCCCGATGCTGCCGGTAATCGTTCCTGGGCTTGCGTAGATCTTCTTTGTTCCACAAGCGACATAATACCCTCCGCTTGCCGCGACACTCGACATCGATGAATAAACAGCCTTCTTGGAGGAAAGTTTCTTTAATGCCTCATAGATCTCTTGAGACGGAGCGACCGCGCCTCCGGGAGAATTGATTCTCACCAGCACTGCACGGATGAGTGGATCTTCTTCAAAGGTCTCAATCTGCTCTAAAGTTTTTTTCGAATCGTAAATTACGCCCTTGAGTTCAATGACTCCGATATTGTTCGTTTTGGTGAATAACTTTTGATGCGGCTTTCCCGCTGTTAGGCTGAAGACCGTTCCAATGGAAACGGCCACGAACACAACAAAGAAAAATGCGGATAAACCAAGCACGACAAAGAGAGGGTTACGTTTTGACATAGATTTAAGATAGCTTTCTTTTGATGCAATGGTCAACGGGTGCTCAAGAGCTTTAACAGGCTATCCATATCCTTTGCCACACTGAATAGCGCTCGATGCTCAGGTTTAATGAACCCGCGCTCAGCCGCCTGATCGACGAAGGTCAGTAAAGGAGTGAAAAAACCGTTGAGATCAAAGCAAATGAGAGGTTTTTTGTGCAAGCCGATCTGTTTCCAAGTAAGTATCTCAAAGGTCTCATCTAGAGTTCCGAACCCCCCGGGAAAGGTGATGAACGCATCTGATAGGTCATACATCATCTTCTTGCGCTCGTGCATCGTGGTAACGCGATGCAACTCGGTCAAACCATGGTGAGCGACTTCACGTTCAAAAAGGGCCTGCGGGATGACACCAGTGACCCGTCCACCAGCCTCAAGAGCGGTGTCAGCAATCACACCCATAATCCCCACGCTCGCTCCTCCGTAAACGATCCCCCACCCTTGATCGACAAGACTTCGTGCAAGTTGACGGGCAGATTCGACATAAATGGGATCATTGCCAAAGTTCCCACCACAAAATATGCAGACGTTACGCTCTTGCTGCCGGGTCACACGGATTCTCCTTAGCGTGTGAAAAACTAAACCCGCGGCTAATCGTATGGAGGTCTAATTTTCCACGGGCTCTTAACTAAAAGTCAAAAAGGCGGCGCCCCCAAGGAGCTACCGCCTTTTATGAATTCTAAACCAACATTCTCTATTAATGTTAGCGTAGAGCGTTATTCGTTGTTCTCTTCGTCACCTTTATTCAAGATGCCTTTGAGTTGAGCGCCCAAGACGTCTCCGAGAGAAGTTTTCTTATCTCTTTGACCGACATAGCTCTCATAATCACGACGCTCTTCAGTGTGTTTGAGTTTCTTCATCGAAAGCCCGATGCGTCGTTCTTTGGTATCGAGTGAAATCACTTCAGCTCGCACCACGTCACCGACCTTCACCACTTCCGAAGGCTTCTCAACACGTTGGTCTGAAAGCTCGCTCACATAGACCAAGCCCTCAATGCCTTCTTCGAGCTCAACGAAAGCACCGAAGTCAGTAACCTTAGTGATCTTGCCTTCGATAGCTTCGCCCACTCGATACTTGTTCTTGGCAGTTTCCCAAGGGTCCTTCTCGAGTTGCTTGATGCCGAGGCTGAATTTTTCAGTCTCTTTATCAATGGAAAGCACCATGGCTTTGAGTTTATCGCCCTTCTTGAAACGCTCGCTTGGATGGGCAAGCTTCTTGTTCCAAGAAATGTCAGAAACGTGAACGAGACCGTCAATCCCTTCTCCAATATCTACGAAGATACCGAAGTCAGTAACCGACTTCACTTCACCTTCGATGATCTTGCCTGAAGGATACTTCTCTTCGAGCGCGCTCCACGGATTTGCTTGAAGCTGTTTCAAGCCGAGGCTAAGACGCTTGTTCTTCGCATCGATCTCGAGGACTTGGCACTCTACTTCGTCTCCCACGTTAAGCACTTTTGAAGGATGCTTCACATCACGACGCCAGCTCATTTCACTGACATGGATCAAGCCTTCGATGCCTTCAGAAAGCTCGACAAAGGCACCATAGTCTTTGATTGAAACCACTTTGCCCTTAACGCGATCACCAATGTTGATCTTGCTCGCAAGCTCTTCCCACGGATTGGGGGATACTTGTTTCAAGCCAAGGCTGATGCGTTCCTTCTCGCGGTCATACTTCAGGACTTTCACTTTGATTTCATCACCAACGCTGAAAAGCTCGCTCGGGTGCTTCACGCGTCCCCAGCTCATGTCAGTAATGTGCAGAAGCCCATCCATTCCACCCAAGTCGATGAAAGCCCCGTATTCAGTGATGTTCTTCACTGTTCCAGTGATGATTTGGTCTTCTTGCAGAGTGGAAAGAGTTTCAGCTCGTTGACGTTCTTTCTCCTGAGCGATGATAGCCCGGCGAGAAAGCACGATGTTTCCGCGTTTCTTATTGAACTTGATGATCTTGAACTTGAATTTCTTTCCGAGATACTTGTCGAGATTTTTGACTGGTTTCACGTCGATCTGCGAACCAGGCAAGAATGCTTTCACGCCGATATCAACGCTTAACCCGCCCTTCACTTTCGCAATGACGGTACCTTCAACCAGTTGATCTTTCTCACAAGCCTGGCTGATTTCATCCCATGCTTTGATGATCTCAGCTTTGTCCTTGGAAAGCTGCATGAAGCCAGTATCACTCTCGATGCGTTCGAGATAAACACTCAGGGCATCACTGACCTTCACGTCAACCGTTCCATCAGGTCTGCGGAACTCTTCAATCGGAACAAGGCCTTCGCACTTATATCCGATATCTACCGTGACATAGTCTGGGCCGATGTTTACGACAACACCGTCAACCACTTCTCCTTCTCGAACATCGCTCTGTGTGAGGCTTTGTTCATAAAGCTCAGCAAAAGAGTGGCCATCTTCCGTATACTGTCCGTTCTTCTTATCATCATCAGATCCTGTACCAGCATCGAACTCATCCATCCAGCTGGTGGGATCTTTTACTCCAGCTCCGGAAGCTTGTGAGCGCTTTTTTTGAGTAGCGCTTGTGTCAGTGTTTTCAAATGCCATAAATCATCGAAACCCCTTTCATAGGTATTTTTCTTTAATTGAGAAAACCGTTTATATATTGCAAAAATCGGGAAATCAAAGGGAAATCAGCATTATTTCGAGTGCTGACTGCGTTCTCGACGCGCAAAACGGCGCTTAATACATCTTTCATAAAGATCGAGAGTTCGTAGAAATCGGGTGCGCTTGTCAAAATGCTTCAACACGTGAAGACGGCCATTAGAGCCCATCGAGAGACGCTGGCTCGGATTCTCTAATAAATTCAATATCTTCGTCTGTAAATCAAAGGCATCTTCGGGCCTCACAAGAAGCCCAAATTGTTTGTAACCAACGATATCTTCGGCGCCGACGACGTTTGAAAGTACAACCGGTCTCTCCATAGCAAGAGCCTCGAGAGCTCCCAACCCTGGCACCTCTTCACGTCCGGGCATCACGAAAATATCGAATGCCGACATCACATCAGGAAGATTATCGCCCAAGGCGCTGAAAGTGACGACGTCATCGATGTGAAACAACTTCACAAGCTCTTTGAGATGCTCGACATATTGTTCTGAAGCCACAAGAGGTTCTTCCCCGACAATGACAAATCGCATCTTCCACTCTTGATGTTTGAGCAGGCCGGCGGCTGCTTTAAGAAAGGTGTCTTGCCCTACTTCTGGCACAAGACGGCCGACCGAGCCAATGAGCACCGTATCTCTATCCGCTCCCCAAGCCGTCCTTAAACTGAGGCCTGCCGCCCGACTCGGATCAAACCGAGAGAAGTCGAGCCCCAGATTGATTACCCTGACCTTCTTATCAGGAATAATGCGTTTGGCGAGGACGCTAGCCTTCACGCTCTCACTCAACACGATCATGTAATCCAGACGTCGCAGGAAAAACGCGCGGACCACATCTTTAAAGAGGTTTCGCTCTTCAAGCATATGGCGGTTTGCGATCACTGAGATTCCTGAACGTCGCACGAGAGCCGGCACTAAGTACCAAAGCAAGCGTTCATCGTTGATATGAACAATATTGGCTTTTGATTCAAGTATGGCTGCTCGAAGAGCACGCACGAAATTCCAGTCAAACCGGCTTCTCGCATAATGCGGAAATGGATGGATCTTTATATTGGGATGGCGCAAAGCCGCGGCATGCACAGGGCTTCCCTCTAAGCAAAGCAAAGTGATGGAAATCCCGCTATGCACAAGATCGACCATGTCGGACATGGCGACTTGCTCTGGCCCCCCCCAACGCGAAGAGAACAGAATCCACAGAGGCCTTAGTTTATCTTTGATCGAGCTCTTGCCCGTCATACCAGGAAACTCTCCGCTGCTTTCATCACATCTTCAACCTGGATTTCGTCCATACAGCGAAAATGTCGCTTTGGACATCGAGTTGGTCCGTGGATATGACAAGGCCGGCATGACAGATTGTGCCGTTCAACCACAACGGATTTAGTTGCGAGCGGGAAAAAACCCCATTTGCGAACGGTGGGACCAAAGATTGCGACCGTTGGAACATCAAAAGCAGAGGCGACGTGCACCGGCGCGGAGTCGTTGCTGATCAAAAGAGCGGCTCCCCGAATTACCGCCTTGAGCTGACCCAAGGTGGTCTTGCCCACGAGGTTGAGGACCCGTCCTCCAGAGCGAGACACTTTTTCCGAAATGGCGTCGGCGACGATCGCCTCCTGGGTTCCTTGAGATCCGATAAGAACGATCGTGGCGCCGTGCTCTTTGGCAAGACTTTGAGCTAGCCTTGCATAACGGTCAGAAAACCATATCTTCGTCCCCCAAACCGAAAACGGGCTTAAAACGATGTATTTTGAATGAACTTTTCCGAGCACTTCCTGATGAAACCAAACCTCATCCGCCGCGGCAATGCACAAGAAGGGCCGTGGAGTCGCGGGCACCTCTCCAAACCTTGAAAGAAGGGCCATTGGTTTGTCGGCGTAATGCGCGTCTTCTCGGTATTCGGGGTAAGGAACTTGCTCATATCCGAGCAGAGCTGATGCAATCGATCGAAACGCCACTCTCTTTTTTGCCTTGAGTTTTCGACCGAGCCACAGCGAACGGATCGAACGGTGGACAGCAAAGACGACATCAAACTCGCCGTGGGGCAGAAGAGAGCCTAGAACCTTGGCAATGCTGGCCGAAAAGCCGAGAGCCTTATTCATGGGATGCAGCCGAACTTGATTCCAACCTGCTAAGACCTCGCAACCAGCGCCTGTGGTTACAAGATGAATCTCAGCATGCGGCCATTTCAAGGCCAACGCTCTCAGGAAGGAAGTGGTGAGCACGATATCGCCAATAAAGGCGGTTTGAATTACAAGAATGCGCATGACTCATTACTTTTTATTTGAGTCTTCCTTAGATTGCATCAACAACTGTCGAAACCAGGTGCGAGGCTTCCCTTTTGATGTGGCATCCTTGCCGCCGACCGCCGACACCGTCGGCTCATCCATGGGTTTTACTTCTTCGAGCTTGCTTTCAGATCGGGTGTTTTCAGCGATGCCTGGCTCGATTTTCTTTGCGATGCCGGCGACCCAGCCGATACGCACCTTTGCCTCAAAACGCACGGGATACTTTCTTTCGTCGTCTGAAAACCAAATAAAGGCATCGCCCTTTTGCTGCAATACGCCATTGAATCGCGTCTGAACCTTTGTTTTCAAGGCCTTCAGGTATCCGATCTTGGTTTGCACTTCTTCTTTCGCCAAGACAGTCAACTCAACTTCGCGCTGATTCCCACCCGTGGTCATAGGGAAACGAACCGTCTTGCCCACTTGCAGGTCGAAGGTTCGCGCATAATAGAGCGCGCTCAGGGAATCTTGCGAGAACGGAGTCAAATCTTGATAGCCCTTTTTCTCGTGAACCTCATTCTTCTCAATCCGATTGTCGAGAATATGCACATATTGTTTTTTTGCGCTGTGGTCGAAGAGCTCAAGGTGGTTTCGAATGTGTTTCGACTCATCACCATGCAGGACGAACTTATACGGGAACCAACCCTCGTAATCGACGTAAGTTTGCACCCAATCTTCAGCTCTATAAATCAGCGCGAACAAATCCGACGTTCGCGCAGAACCCTTGATGTCATACACCTTACGCCCGTTCATCAATTTGAATGGCTGAACTTCAAGGACAAACTCGCCAGCCTTGGTTCCAAGCCACGTCACATCCATCCAAACTTTTTCGCCAACGCGCAAAGGATCGACCAGAGGCCTGCGCAGTGGAATCACGAACCCCGACGCGGCACTTCCGGCATCTGGGATGGAGGGACCTTTTACGGTCTTTGTTGAAGCAGACTGAATAGCCTTCTTTTTTTTGTTCTTTCCGGCCTTCTTCTCACCACCAGGCGCTTCCACTGCTCTCGCTTGGGTTACCATATTCGGTTTCAATTCTTGCACCTCGAACGCCTTAGCGAGATCGGCCGGCACATTGAGCTCGACGTTTTTCGTCGGCGCAATCTGGCGTCCCCCGCATCCTCCCAACACCATCCCTGTCAAGATGACCATCCATCGCAATCGCATTGTCACGAGTGTATCCAAAGGGTTCTCAAATTTCCATCAGCTTTCGTCGTAAAGAGCAATAGCCGCTTGAGTTCAGGAATTCATGAATGCTTCGAGGTTGAAAGGGCTTGTGTGACCGTATTCCAAAAATACTCTTCATTTTCGAGGAAAACGACGCTTGAATCGACCCAGCAAGGCTCAAATCCAGGCACGCCTCCCTGGCTTTCGATAAACGGGTAGAGCTTCACATAGTCTTTCAAGCTCGTTAGAAGCGCAGCATCAGTTGAGCCCTTTTTCCACTGCACGAGTTTTTTTATGTCTTCGCGGGTGTAGTTTTGATGGTCCGAGAAAGAACGAAAATCTTTAACTTCCACCTTCACCTGCTTAAGGCCCTCACGAAATCGATGAGGATTGCCAAGGCCGCAAAAAACAAGCGCGCTTGGCGGAAGCGGCATCTTTTTATCGAACGCGTCCACGATTCCATTGACGCGGTATTGCGCTCGAACCCAAGGAGAGCAGCCCTTGCGATGGATTTTCCAACGCTCTGGCACTTCTGAGAAAGACACCCTGAGCCTGGCCTTATCGAGATGTATCGGAAAATCGCGCAAGACGGGCCAACGGATGCTGAAATCATGTACAAGCACATCGAGGTCCCTCGCGAGACCGAAATGCTGAAATCCATCATCTAAAAGAACAATATCGGGGTCGATTTCTTCCCAGAATCTTTTCAAAATCGCCGACCTCTTCGCGCCAACGACAACCGAGATCCCTGGTATTCGCTTCAACAAGAGATTGGCCTCGTCAGGAAAATGGTGCGCTTGTCCGCTCGCGAAATCATGCGACACTCCACCTGTTTTTTCCCAAGGGGACCCATAACCCCGTGAAGCTACGACGACTCGCCTTCCTTGCTCGACGAACCTTGATGCAAGAGCTCTGATGATTTCGGTCTTGCCAACTCCACCAGCCACGATATTGCCCACTGAAATCACAGGCCGGGGCAGCCGTTCTGCGCGCGATTTCGACAAGACGCGTGCAAACGAGTTGGTCAACGCCCAAAGAGGGCTCAAGCCGCTGTACAAGAGTTGAATGCCCATTTCCAAACAGCCTACCTCATCCTGCCGAAAACGGCTACCGAGTGAAGAGTTTGAGGGCCGCACGCGCCGCGGCCTTAAGAGGAGATGTTCCCGACTCTCGCGGAGGCAAAAGAAGATCTCGCGTTCTCGCGAGTTCTCGCTCCATCTTTTTCCGATAGGGACCTTCTTGATACACGCGCAAGAGTTCATCGCGTATTTTCTCAGGAGTGCACTCTTCTAAAATAAGTTCAGGCACGGTCGGCGAGACCTTCTCTCCCCATCCCAACGCCGCATCCGAATCTTCCGCTAGAAAAAGATTCACGAGTCCGACGAAACCTCGGTAGCGCACGACATGCCTGTAAAACAAAGCTGACGAGCGTGACGATTGATAGGCCAAAACCATCGGTGTTCCAAGCAAGGCAGCTTCTAGAGTCGACGTGCCCGACTTCACCAGTGCGGCGCGCGCGGCCCTCAAACACTCGTGGCTCATTCCCTTGACGCACTTGACGTTCGAAAGATGTTTTTGAAAAACCTGCTCGACTTCCGAGATTTCTATCGCTTGCGCGACTGGAACAACCACGACCGGCTTTGCCTGCGAGGGAGGCAATTTTTCTAAGAACTCTGCGATGGCCCTGGCAAAAAGATCGCCGTGATACCGTACTTCATTGTGACGGCTCCCAGGCATCACGGTCAACACTTCGGTCCGAGGATCGATTCCCAAAAGTTCTTTGGCTTGAGCTTCGGTCAACGAAGAAGAGACCTCGTCTACCAGTGGATTACCCACGTACTCAAACGGGACTTCCCACTCCTCGTAGATTTTTCTTTCAAAGGGAAGAATGCTCAGCACGAGTTTCACGTGTTGCGCTATCAATTCAATGCGCTCAGGCCTCCAGACCCAAACCTTCGGCGGGATGAAATAGACCACTGGTACACCGAAAAAGTGAAGCATTGAAGCAAGACGAAGGTTGATCTCGCCATTGTCGACGAGGATCGCGCCATCAGGGAGTTTTTCGAACAAACGTTTTTCAAGAAGCTTTTCCAACTTCTTTCTCTTAGGAAGTTTTGAAATGACCTCAAGTGGTCCGCCACCAACCGAAAATTCGCGATTGTGCATCATCAACTGTGCGCCTTGAGCAGCAAGCTGGTCTCCACCCAGACCAAAAACTTTGAGGTCTCGTCCTGAAACCAGGGTTCCAAGTTCCCGGATCAAGTGGGCGCAATGAATATCCGAACTTGCTTCGCCTGCAGAAACAAAGAGTTCCACTCTACCGGTACACGCCTTTTTCAGAAGCCCTGACAAATTTCACGAATTGTTGAACCACTTCATGTCCCCCAAGCTGTTCTTCAAGACGCCTGAGTGCTGCTTCCTTTTCGAGGCTCTTGTCTTTGAAAAACAACTTATTCACTTCTTGAAGGGCTGAAATCGCATCTTCGCGAAAACCTTTTCGTTTTAACCCAACAAGGTTCATCCCAAGAATCTCAAATCCCGAGGTCGGACCACGACCCAAAGTGAACGGAGGAACATCACGATCCACTCCGCTGCACCCTCCGATATAACAGTGCGCACCCACGCGGATGAACTGACTGACTGCGCTGAGCCCCCCGATAATCGCGAAGTCTTCGACAAGCACGTGTCCCGCGAGCTGGCAACCATTGGCGATCACGGTGCCATTCCCCACTTTCACGTCGTGCCCCAAGTGCACATAGGCCATCAAAAGATTTGAATCCCCTAGCTGCGTTACTCCGCCACCGCCTTGAGTACCAATATTGAGGGTGGCAGATTCGCGAATCGTGTTGCCATTGCCGATACGCAACTCTGTTGACTCACCTTTGTACTTCAAATCCTGCGGAACGCCGCCAATGACTGAGAACGGATAAAACGTGTTCTCTTCTCCGACCGTGGTTCGGTTTTCAATGACAACGTGGCTTATCAAACGATTGTTGGGCCCCAATACGACTTCTTTGCCAACAATGCAGAAAGGGCCAATCTCACAGCTTGAATCAATTCGTGCCTCAGGATGAACGATTGCCGTAGGATGAATGCGCGCGCTCATGTGGCTGCTCCTCCGATGTTAAGTTGGGCAAGAAAATTCGCTTCCGCAGCATGTTTCCCGTCAACAGAGACCTCTCCACGAAATCCCCAAAGATGCCCACGCACTTGAGTCGCCTCAACACGCATGTCCATTCTGTCGCCAGGCAGGATGAGTTTGCGAAAACGCACCTTATCAAAACCTGCCAGTATGACTCCGAGCCGTGGAAGTTTTCCTTTATTTGCAGCTGCAATGAAAGGAACGGTAATGAAAGCAGCCGATTGCGCCAATGCCTCTAAAGTAAGAACTCCGGGGAAAATCGGATTTTCAGGAAAATGCCCTTGAAACTGCGTTTCATTGGCTGTGACGTTTTTGACAGTCCGCGCGTAACTTCCCTTTCGCGCTTCTTGCATCTCAGATTCCGTCATGTCCAAACTCAAAGGAAGAGCGGTCTTGATTTCAAGAACCTTATCCACCATCAAAAAAGGATAACGATGCGGTAAAACCTTCAGGATATCTTGGATATCCAGCTGGGTGCGTTCAATCCAATAACGTTCAGGGCTCATATCGACTACTTTCCTTCCAGCTTCTTCACTCTTTCATAGAGCTCGGGAAGACGTTCAAACGATGCAACCAGCCTCCACCATTCTCGGCGCGGCCTGGGCAGGAGTGAACCCATCACTTGTTCTCCAGGTTTAAGATCCTTTGAAAGACCGCTCATCGGCCCCAAAATCGCCATGTCACCGATTTCCACTTTATCAGCAACACCTGCTTTTCCGGCGAGAATCGCTCCTTTTCCAATGGTGACATTCCCGGCAAGGCCTACTTGAGCGCATAAAATCGCATGCGCCTTAACGTGACCGTTATGCCCAATCTGGCACTGGTTATCGATCTTGGCGCCCGCCTCGATCACCGTGTCTTTCAAAGTGCCGCGATCGACTGTCGTTCCAGAACCAATCTCTACATCATCACCGATTACAACCTTGCCTAGATGCCAGATTTTCGCCGCGCCCTTTGCGGATCTTGCGTAACCAAATCCGTCCGAGCCTATTACAACGTTTGCATGAAGGCGCACGCGATTGCCAATCATGGTTCGAGGATAGAGAACCACGCCAGGAAACAACAAACAATCAGCTCCAATAGTGACCTGAGGTCCCACCACCGCATTTGCGAGAAGTACAGTTCTCGGACCAACCTTTGCGCCCTCGCAAACGACCACTCCCGGTCCGATTTTTGCTGTGGGATCAATTTCCGAGCCGCTGTGGATATACGAATCCTTAGAATCAGAAAGGCGCCAATCTGCCAAAGGATCGCGTTCCGCGATGAGCTCACTTAAATGAGCAAGCCCTAGATAAGCATCTTTACTGCTCATACAAACCTTTACTGTGGAAGGGAGGAGTGAGAGCGCCCGTTCCGCAAACTGGCTTTGTAGGACCAACACGCCTGCTCGGGTCTTGTCGATGTCTTTGACGAATGCTTCTGAAATGACGAAAGCGACCCCGGTTGAACCGACTTCAAGAGGCTCTCCAAGTTCTGTGACTTGAAGATTTGCTACCGGACTCGAAGAGTTCAAGTCGCTTCGAAGAATCTCCCCGGAAACAGCCTTGAGGATCTCTTCAAGCGATAAAGGTGCAATCTTAACCATTCTTCTTTTTCGATTTTTCGTTGAATAGTTTGATCACTTCCTCAGTCAGGTCATCTTTCTTTTGAGAGTAAAGCACTGCATTTTCGTTCTTCTCAAGAATGAGTGTGTAACCCTTTTTATCGCCTAAATCTTCTACGATGCCCTTTAAGGTCAGGATCAGAGGTTCCGTCAGTTGTCGTTCGCGATTTTGAATATGAACCTGGGAATTCTGGAAAAGCTCACGATACTTCATCATGCGTTCTTGAATCTCGTTCTGTTTTCTGCCCTTAGCCTCATCACTCAGAACCAAGGATTGCTTCTTGAACTCTTCCGTCATCTTTTTGATGGCGGCTTCTTCAGCCTCGAGTTGTTTTTTCTTATCATTGAACTCTTTC